>JAVRPX010000700.1:0-3559 GCA_032161985.1 Mycobacterium sp. | reverse complement strand
TGTCGAGTTCGCGGGCCGCGGTGATCATGATGACGCCCACCCGATCGCCTTCGGATCGCAATAGCTGCAACACCTCCAGGCCGGTCATGTCCGGGAGATACACGTCGAGCAGGATCAACTGCGGCTGTAGCTCTCGCGCTGCCGACAGTGCCTCGGCGCCGGTCCTGGCGACGCCCACCGCCCGAAAGCCGTCCACCTGCTCGACGAACCGGCGGTGGATCTCGGCGACCATGAAGTCGTCGTCGACCACCAGCACGTCACGCATGGGCTGCCCTCTCCGCCGAAACCGCGGCAGTGCCGACGGGCAGCCGTACCACGAACTTCGCACCGCCCGAAGGGTCGTCGCTCACCTCAACGGTCCCGCCGTGCTGTGCGGTAACCAGCCGGACCAACGCCAAACCGATACCTCGGCCGCCAGGGACATCGGGTTTCGATGTGACGCCGCGGGCGAAGATCGCCTCCCGAAGGTGTTCGGGGACACCGGGTCCCGAGTCGGCCACCGAGATCGTCAGGCCATCGTGATCCTTGATGGTCACTGCGACATTCGACGGGTCGGCGCCAACGGAAACGTCGACCGCGTTGTCGATGAGGTTGCCCAGCAGGGTGATTACATCGGTGGCGAGCGCCGGGTCCAACGTACCAAGGTGTGATTCGGGTCCGATCTCCAGCGACACGCCGCTTTCCGCAGCCAGCGTCGTCTTGGCGATCAACAACGCCGCGACGGCCGCATCGGAAATTCGTTGCGTCACTGCGTCACTGATCTCCGCTCGCCGCCGTGTCAGCGTTCCCACCAAGTCACGCACCGAGTCGTACTCACCGAGCTGCACCAGACCCGAGATCGTGTGCAGCTGGTTGGCGAACTCGTGCGTCTGCGCGCGCAACGTGTCGGTGACGCTCTTGTGCGACGACAGCTGCCCCTGCAGCGCAGCAAGTTCGGTGCTGTCACGCATGGTCGTCACGGTTCCGATCCGGTGGCCCTGGCTGGTCGCCGCTTGCCGGTTCAACGCCAAAACGCGGGTCCGGGTGGCGATCACAACGTCGCGCCCGTCCTCACCGGACAACAGAAATTCGACCACCGCGGGTTCGAGACCCACTCCGTCGACGCGGCGACCGACGGCCGACGCCGTCACACCGAGTAGCTCCTGCGCGCTGTCGTTGAGCAGTGTGATGTCGCCCTCGTTGTTGACCGCGACAACACCCTCACGGATGCTGTGCAGCAACGCTTCCCGATGCTCGGCCAGACCGGCGATCTCGGCGATCTCCAGCCCATGGGTGTGCCGCTTGATTCGCCGCGACAACAACCACGACGCCAGCAGCCCCAACGCCGCGCCCAGTCCCAGGTAGATCAGCAGCCGCTCTCCTGCGCCGCTGAGCAGCTCCCACACCGACGGGTACCGCTCGCTGACCGACGCGACCGCCATCACGTCGCCGTTGGTGGACAGCATCGGCACCTGACCGACCAGGTTGTGCACACCGTCGATGTCGTCGTCGCCGAACCAGGCCCTGCCCTCGTCGGCCCGGCTTGGCCCAAGGTCCATCCGCCGACCGATGCGCTCCGGGTCTGACGACACCCGCACGGTGCCACCCGGATCGAGGATCTCTGCCAGGCCCGCCCCCGACAGCGCAACGGCGCGGTCCACTTCCGGCGCAAGTACCCGTGCGGCGAAAGGGTCGCCATAGCGGTCCCGCACGACCGGTGTCGATGCCATGTTCTCGGCGACAGCGATCATCCGCTGCCCACGCACGTCGCGGAACTCGCGCGTCGACTGCGCCACCGACACCGCTGCAACGGCCACCAGAACCACGGCGACCACCAGCACCTGGAAGACCAGAAACTGGCCCGCCAGGCTACGGAAGCTACGAATCGGTGACTTCACAGTTCTAAATGACCAAAACTTCCTTTGCGTTCTCATCAGTGACGTGGGTCACTGTCGGGGTCCAGTATTGCTGAGCATCACAAATCGGTGATTGGGGACGACGTGAAATCGATGCAGGCAAGGCGCCCGTTGCCGGGGCAACGAATGATGGCTGCGTTGGTCATCGCCATGATCGCGGCGCTGCTGGTGACGGCCTGCGGTGTCACGCGCGGTGAGGAGGAGCGCGGTTTCCACCGGCTGCGCATGATGGTGCCGAACAGCCCTGGCGGCGGCTATGACCTGACGGCGCGCACCGCTGTGAAGATCATGGAAGACGACGACATCACCGGGCGAATCGAGGTCTTCAATGTCATCGGCGCAGGCGGCACCGTCGCGATGGCCCGGCTGATGAACGAAAAAGGCAACAACGACCTCATGATGACGATGGGGCTTGGTGTTGTCGGCGCAACCTATACCAACGGGTCCAAAATCAAGGCGTCCGACGCGACGGCGCTGGCGAAGCTGATCGAGGACCCGGGTGCGGTCTTTGTCCCTGCCGATTCGCCGTTCAAGACGATCCAGGATTTCGTCGCGGCGTGGAAAGCGGATCCGAGCAAGGTGACGATCGGCGGCGGTTCGTCACCCGGTGGGCCCGACCACCTGTTCCCGATGGAGCTGGCCAAAGCCGTAGGTGTCGAGCCGAAATCCGTCAACTTCGTCACTTATGACGGCGGCGGCGACCTGCTGACTGCGCTGCTTGGCAAGAAAATCACGGTCGGCACGTCGAGTCCTGGTGAACTCATCGACCAGATCGAGGCGGGTCAATTGCGGGTGCTCGCAGTGTCCAGCGCGGAGCGAGTCGAGGGTATCGACGCCCCAACTCTCAAAGAGGCGGGAATCGACCTGACGTTCGCCAACTGGCGCGGAGTCCTTGCGCCACCGGGGATTTCTGATGACGCCAAGCAGGCGATGGTGAAGGTGCTCGAGGAGTTGCACGGCACGCAGCAATGGAAGGAGGCGCTGGTGAAGAACGGCTGGACCGACGCGTTCATAACCGGTGCACAGTTTGAACAGTTTCTGAAGGATCAGGACAACCGGGTTTCGTCGACCCTGACTGAGCTGGGGCTGATATGACCACCACCGAAGAGCCGCAAGACAACGCGATCGCCAAACCCATCGACAAGGCGCAGTACATTGTTGTCGCTGTTCTTGTCGCGGTCGGTGCGTTTCTCGTCTACGACGCGTTGACCCTCGAGGCCGGTTTCGCCAAGGTGGATCCGGTCGGGCCGAGGTTCTTCCCATTGGCCATCGGCATCATTCTCATCGTGCTGGCGGTCATCCTTGCGATCGCGATCCCCCGCGGATCGGTCGGCGAGGCGGATGCAGGCGAGGACGTCGACCCGAACAGCCCGGGTGACTGGCGCACTGTCGGGATGCTCGTCGGCTTGTTCGTCTTGGTGATCCTGCTTGTCGACCCGCTCGGCTGGGTGATCACCGCCACGCTGTTGTTCGCCGGCGCGGCAACGATTCTGGGCAACCGGCACTACGTGCGCAACATCGCCATCGGCGCGGCGCTGTCGCTGATCAGCTTCTACGCCTTCTACTCCGGACTCGGGATCCCGCTGCCCGCAGGCATTTTGGACGGAATTCTCTGACATGGACAACTTCAACTGGCTGCTCCAGGGCTTCGCGGAGGCCGCGAC
>JAVRPX010000699.1:0-5817 GCA_032161985.1 Mycobacterium sp. | reverse complement strand
GTACGGACAGCCGGACAACGTGTGGAATCACGAGGATCCGGGCGAGGCGCTCAGCCCGAAATGGCAGAAGCTGTGGAAGCCGGTGGTGTGTGCCGTTCAAGGAATGTGCACCGCGGGCGCGTTCTACTTCGTCAACGAGTCCGATGTGGTGATCTGCTCCGATAACGCGACGTTCTTCGACTCTCATGTCAGCGCAGGCTTGGTGTGCGCGTTGGAGCCGATCGGGTTGATGCGCCGCGTCGGTCTGGGAGAGACGTTACGAATCGCGTTGATGGGCAACGACGAACGCGTCGGCGCCGACACCGCGCTGCGGATCGGTTTGGTGTCGGAGGTGGTCTCCCCCGATCGGCTGTCGGCACGCGCTCACGAGATCGCGACGGCGATCGCCGCCAAGCCGCCGTCGGCGACACAAGGCACCGTGAAGGCGATCTGGGAGTCGCTGGACAAGCCCTACCGTGCGGCACTGGAGCAGAACCTGATCTACACACGGCTGGGAAATCCCCTCGGCCAGGCCGAACTGGCCGCCCATGGCAACGGCACGCCGGCCAAGCCATGGGTCCGCTGATGCACGATCACCCGCTCAGCAGGCGCATCGCCGACGTGCTCGAGTTGCAGCCAGGCGCTGCAGCCATCGAGTACGACGCTCACTGGTCGACGTGGCGCGAGGTCGCCGCGCTCGCCCAGCACATCAACGATCTCGAGGTTGGGCAGCGTCAGGTGGGAATCCTGCTGCGCAACAGGCCCGCTCACGTGGCAGCGTTCCTCGGCGTTCTACTCGACGGCGGAACCGTCGTCGTCATCAATCCGTCCCGAGGCGACGACCGCACCCGCGCCGATATCGAGGCGCTGAACCTACCGTTCATCATCGGCGAGCGTGACGATCTGACGAAGCTGCTTCCCGCAGGCCCGACGCAGGTTTCGATCTCGGGTCTCACCGATGAGCCGGAGGTGACCGCGGGCCGGGGCACTGACGCGGGCCGCGAAGGGGTTGCGGTGCGGATGCTGACCAGCGGAACGACGGGTCCGCCGAAGCGAATCGACCTCACCTACAACATGCTGGCACGCAGCGTGATCGGGGCCGAACCGGAGGGGTCACCGCCGCCGACGGAGCTGCGGCACGGTGTCGCGATCGTCAACGCCCCGATGGTGCACATCGGTGGCGTGTTCCGCGTGCTGCAGTGCGTGTGCGAGGCAAGGCCGTTCGCGTTGTTGGACCGGTTCGAGCTGGACCGATGGGCCGATGCGGTGCGTAGGCATCGGCCGCGCGCGGTGTCGCTAGTGCCCGCGGCACTGCGCATGGTGTTGCATTCCGATTTGACGCGGGAGGATCTGGCGAGCGTTCGCGCGGTCACGTCGGGCACCGCACCCCTGTCGGCCGAGGACGCCGACGCGTTCACCGCGAAGTTCGGAATTCCCGTCCTGACGTCCTATGCGGCAACCGAATTCGGCGGCGGGGTTGCCGGTTGGACACTGGCGGACTATCAGAACTACTGGCAGGTCAAGCGCGGCAGTGTGGGCAGGCCCAGCCTTGGTGCACAACTCAGGGTGGTCGATGACGACGGTACGCCACTTGGTTCCGACCGGACAGGGCTGTTGGAGGTCAAACCCGGACAGCTCGGGCCGTCGGCCGAGTGGATGCGCACCACCGACATGGCCCGCATCGACGCGGACGGGTTCCTGTGGATAGTCGGCCGCGCCGATCAGGCGATCATCCGCGGCGGGTTCAAGGTGATGCCCGACGACGTGCGCGCCGCTTTGGAGGGTCATCCCGCGGTGCGAGGGGCGGCCGTGGTGGGCAGGCCCGACGACCGTCTCGGCGAGACCCCGGTCGCGATGGTGGAGCTGCGGGATGCCTCAGCGGATACGGCCGGGCTAGTCGAGTTCCTGCGAGCACGGTTGGCGCGCTACGAAATTCCCACCGACATCGCAATCGTCGACCAGATCCCCAGGACACCCTCCGGAAAGGCCGACCTCGGCGCGGTCCGGGAGTTCTTCAGCCAACCCGCCGAACATGCCAAGTGAATCGCTGACCGTCGGCGCGGTTCTACGGCAGCAGTCGGTTGTGCGGGCGGAGCACCCGCTCCTGGTGTGCGACGCCGAGCGCCTTAGCTACGCGGAGGCCGACCGCCGGTCGGCGCGACTGGCATGCGGCTTGATCGCCCTCGGCGCGGGCAAGGGCACTCACATCGGGCTGCTCTACCCCAACGGCGGGGCGTTCGTCGTCGGCATGCTGGCCGCCGCGCGCATCGGAGCCGTGGTCATACCGTTCTCCACCTTCGCCACCGTGCCGGAGTTGGTCACACAACTCGTCGACAGCGACACCGTAATCCTCCTTGCCACTGCATCGTTCCGCTCCCACGACTACCGGAAGCGGCTTGCCGACGCGCAGGGAACTGCGCCGCTGCTGCGCCACGTCCTGATCGACTCCGAACCCGAGACCGCGGTCGACGTCACGCTGCTCGAGGCGATGGAACACGACGTCGACGGTTCGGATGCGCTGGCGATCGTGTACACGTCGGGCTCGACGAGCGCCCCCAAGGGTGTGGTGCACACCCACGCATCCCTGCTGGGGCACCAGAAGATCCTCAACGAGATCCGCGGGCTGTCGTCCGACGACAGTCTGTTCTGCAACTCGCCGTTCTTCTGGATCGGCGGAATCGCTTTCGCGGTGCTGGCCACCTTGCTCGCCGGGTCGACGCTGGTGTGTTCCAACGCCACCGATGCCGCCGAGACGCTCGATCTGATCGAGGCCGAAAAGCCGACGATGACCAATGGTTTCGTGGCGGGGATCGCCCACCTGGCCGGTCACCCCAGTTTGCCCGGCCGCGACCTGTCGTCGATGCGACGCGGGAATCTGTACCCGATCATGGCGCCGGAAGTGCGACCTGCCGAGCCCGAGTTGCGGCACACGATGCTCGGCATGACCGAAGCTGGCAGCGTCATCACGATCAGTGAGGACGAATCCGACCAACCCGAACACCGGCGCGGTTCGTTCGGCAAGCCGATGCCCGGCTTCGAAACCAAGATCGTCGACGGCGAGCTGTGCATCCGCGGGCCGTTCGTAATGCAGCGCTATTACAAGCGCAGTCGCGAGGAGTGCTTCGACGCCGACGGCTGGTTTCACACCGGCGATCTCGTCCGCACCGATGCCGACGGTTTCGTCTACTTCATCGGCCGCCGCGGATCGATGATCAAAACGGCAGGCGCCAATGTCGCCCCGGCCGAGGTGGAGCGGGCGATCGCCAAGGTGACCGGCGGGACGATCGCGCATGTCATTGGGCTGCCGGATCCCGAGCGCGGACAGCTGGTCGCCGCGGTCGTCGCGTTGGAGGATGACGCCGAGTTCGACGAGGCTGCGGTGCATGAGTGCCTGGCGGCCGAGCTATCGGCCTACAAGATCCCGAAACGCTTTGCCGCCGTGGCCCGTTCCGAGATTCCTGTGCTCTCCAGCGGCAAGGTCGATCTGGCCGCCCTGCAGCAGGTGTTCGATGCCTGACACCATCGACCGGCTGGTGAGACTTCGCGCCGAAGAGCACGGTGACAAGCCGATGGTCATCGACACGGAGTCGCGGATCAGCTACGCGGAGCTCGACGAAACCACCCGAGCCCTGGCCGCCGCGTTCATCGAAGCGGGTGTCGGCAAGGGAACCCGCGTCGGTCTGATCATGCCGAACCGCGTGCAGTGGGCGCAGATTGCGGTGGCGTTGACGCGGATCGGCGCCGTGCTCGTTCCGCTGAGTACCCTGCTGCAGCCGCCGGAGCTGGTGGCGCAACTCCGCGTCGCCTCCGTGCAGGTGCTGATCGCCGTGGAGGAGTTCCGCGGCCATCGGTATCTGGACGATCTGGGGGGCGTCGTGGGTAGCCCGAAAGTCCCCGCGTTGCGGGAGGTTTGGACTCCCGACCGGCTGCTGAACCCGCGCGGTGGTCCAGTGGTCGACGCGGTGGCGGCGACCGTCACCCAGAGCGACGCGCTCGTCATCATGTTCACCTCAGGAAGCCGCGGGGCGCCGAAGGGTGTGATCCACTCGCACGGCAACGCGCTGGCCGCCGTGCAATCCGGCCTCGCCGCGCGCTGCATCGATGCCGACACCCGCCTGTACCTGCCGATGCCGTTCTTCTGGGTGGGCGGTTTCGGCAGCGGCGTACTGTCCGCCCTGCTGGCGGGCGCCACGCTCGTCACCGAGGAGATCCCCCGGCCCGAGACCACGCTGCGCCTGCTGGAGCGGGAACGCGTCACGCTGTTTCGCGGGTGGCCTGACCAAGCCGAAGCGCTGGCACGCCAATCCGCCTCTGTCGGAGCTGATTTATCCGCGCTTCGGTCGGGCAGCCTGGAAGCGCTGCTGCCGCCCGAACAACGCGCCGAGCCGGGTGCCAGGGCGAAGTTGTTCGGGATGACCGAGTCCTTCGGGCCCTATTGCGGCTATCGCGCCGACACGGACATGCCGCGGTCTGCGTGGGGAAGCTGCGGCAAGCCGTTCGACGGCATGGAGGTTCGGATCGTCGACCCCGACACCGGCCAACCAGTCCCTGCCGACACGATCGGCATGATCCAAATTCGGGGACCCCACACCTTGCGGGGTATGTGCCGGCGCAACCGCGAAGACCTGTTCACGCCCGACGGCTACTACCCCACCGGCGACCTCGGTCACCTCGACGGCGACGGGTTCATGTTCTATCACGGCCGATCCGATGACATGTTCAAGGTCAGCGGCGCCACCGTCTACCCAAGCGAGGTGGAGCAGGCGTTGCGCACCATCGACGGTGTCGAGAACGCGTTCGTCACCGAGGTCTCTGGCGCGGTGGGCGTCGTCGTGATTGGTAATAGGACGACCGATGATCTTCGGACAGCCGCGCGAAAGCTATTGAGCGCCTTCAAGGTCCCGACAGTGTGGCTCCTCGTCGACTCCGACGACGACATTCCGCGCGGTACGACCGGAAAGGTCGACGCTCGCCGGCTGCGCGAGATGTTGCGCGAGCAGACGTAAAAGTCCTCGACACGCCGACGAAATGGGGGCTTTTGCGTCTGCTCGCGCAGTCAACCGACCACGCCGCGTTGCGTGAGGTGTTCGATCAACGGCGCGGCGCCTGCGGCGAGGTGCTCAGCCATCGCGGTCCGAGCAAGGTCCTCGTCGTGCTTATCGAGCGCCGCCAACAGCTTGCGATGGTGCTCGGTCGACTGATCGGGCCAGCCCGCGATCGTGGGAAACACCGATTCGGGGGCGTAGCGGGTGATCTGCGACATCAGCTGGGCGAGCTTGGGCGAGTCGGCCGCGACGTTGATCGCCTTGTGGAACTCGTGGTTGAGCCGCACCGCCCGTTCGTCGTCGTCGCTGGCGTACGCGTCTTCGAGCTCGGTCTGGGTCTTTTCGAGCTCCCGGAGCTGATCGTCGGTGATGTTGGCAGCCGCCCGCGCGGCGAGCTCACCACCGATGTGGGCCTGCACATTGGACACGTCGGTGAGGTCCCGGCATGTCACCGCCACCACCACAAAACCGCGCCGCGGCTGCTGCGAGAGCAGGCCTTCGGCGCTGAGGACGAACAACGCTTCACGCACCGGTGTGACACTGACGCCGAGTTCGACCGCTAACTGGTCGAGGCGAATGTACTGCCCTGCAGCGTAGGTGCCATCGAAGATCCGCTTGCGAACAAATCGCGCGACGTCCTCGGCCAGCTGCGGCCGGGGGGCGAATTCGGGTGCGCTCACGGTCATATCCGATAGTCGGCGAGCAGTCGCTTGCTGATGATGTTCTTCTGGATCTCGCTGGTGCCCTCGCCGATGAGCAGGAACGGTGCGTCGCGCATCAGCCGCTCGATCTC
>JAVRPX010000698.1:0-2945 GCA_032161985.1 Mycobacterium sp. | reverse complement strand
TGACAGGTCGCCGCGCCCGCCGGGGTCGAGGTGCGCTGGCCGCGCTGGCCCGCGCGGTGCCCGCCGCCGGCGGTGTGCACGTCGTCAACAACAACGCCGCCGCGCTGCTGCTCACCGCAATGACCCTGGCTCCCGGCAAGGAGATCGTGCTCAGCCGGGGCGAGCTGATCGAGATCGGAGACGGCTTCCGCATCCCCGAGCTGCTGGAGTCCACCGGGTCGCGGCTGCACGAGGTCGGTACGACCAACCGGACCCACCTGCGCGACTATGCCGACGCGATCGGGCCCGACACCGGCTTCGTGCTCAAGGTGCATCCGTCGAACTTCCACGTCACCGGCTTCACCTCGGCGGTCCCGGTCGCCGAGTTGGCGACGCTCGTCAGGGGCGAGCGAAGCGACGGGAGAAACCCCGTCCCGCTGGTGGTCGACATCGGCTCCGGGCTGCTGAGCCCGCACCCGATGCTGCCCGATGAGCCCGACGCGACGACGGTGCTGCGCGACGGCGCCGACCTCGTCACCGCGAGCGGCGACAAGCTCCTCGGCGGTCCGCAAGCCGGCCTGCTGTTCGGGGCCACCGAATTGATCGAGCGGCTGCGGCGGCATCCCGCCGCACGTGCCCTGCGGGTCGACAAGCTCACCCTTGCCGCGCTCGAAGCGACGCTGACGGGTCCGCCGCCGCCGGTGGCCCGGGCGTTGAGCGTCGACGTGACCGAGCTGCGGGTGCGCGCGGAGCGGCTCGCTGCGCAGCTGCCAGGCGCGTATGCCGTCGATTGCATCGCGGCCGTCGGTGGCGGAGGAGCTCCCGGCGCGGAGCTGCCCAGCGCCGGCGTGAGCCTTGCGGAGTCCTGCGCCGCACCGCTGCGCACCGGCAGCCCGGCGGTGGTCGGACGGTTGGAGGCCGGCCGCTGCCTGCTCGATCTGCGCACGGTCGCGCCCGAGGATGACGAGCTGGTGCTGAGCGCGGTGAGGGCATGTTCGTCATAGCCACTGCGGGCCACGTCGATCACGGCAAGTCGACGCTCGTGCACCGGCTCACCGGCATGTGGCCTGACCGGCTCGCCGAGGAGCAGCGCCGCGGTCTGACCATCGACCTCGGCTTCGCGTGGACCGACATCGGCGGACGGCAGTTCGCGTTCGTCGACGTGCCGGGCCACGAGCGGTTCGTCGCGAACATGCTCGCCGGGGTGGGGGCAGTCGCCCCGACAAACCCGGTGATGTTCGTCGTCGCGGCCACCGAGGGCTGGATGCCGCAGTCTGAAGAGCACCTAACCGCCCTCGACGCACTCGGCGCCAGGCATATGTTGTTCGTGATCAGCAAGGCCGACCTCGCCGATCCGTCACCCGTGGTCGGGCAGGTGCGGCAACGGTTTTCGGGTGCGCCCGTCGTGATTGGCACCGACCTGGAGCGGGTGCGCGCGGAACTGCTGGCGCTGGTGGACCGGCTGCCGCCACCGAACCGCGAAGCCGACGTTCGGCTGTGGGTCGACCGCTCGTTCACCGTCCGCGGCGCGGGCACCGTGGTCACCGGCACGCTGGCCGCAGGCACCATCCGCGTGGGCGACGAACTCGAACACGCCGGGCGGCGAGTCACCGTCCGCGGCCTGCAGTCGCTGGGCCGGGATCGAACCGAGGTCGCTGCGGTGGCGCGCGTCGCGGTGAATCTGCGGGGCGTCGATCGCCGGCACATCGGTCGCGGCGACACCGTGCGCACGCCCGGCGCGTGGCTGGACACGGCCGAGATCGACGTCGCCCTGCGCTCGCCCAGCGAGCTACACCGCCAGCTCGTGCTGCACATCGGTTCCGCTGCGATTCCGGTCTACGTCCGCCCACTGGGCACGGCCGCCGCGCGGCTGCGCCTGGCACGCCCGCTCCCGTTGCGGGTCGGGGACATCGGATTGCTGCGGGACTCCGGCGAGCATCGCATCGCCGCCGGGATCGAGGTGCTCGACGTGCGTCCGCCGCAGCTGCGTCGCCGCGGCGCGGCGCGGTCCAGGGCCGAGGAGCTGGCGAGCGGTCGCGTCCGGCCGCCCGTATACGCACGCGCAAATGAGTTGCGCGCCATGGGTTTTGCGGCGACCGGGCTGCGGCTGGGCGAGTGGATCGTCGACCAGCAGTGGTGGGCCGAGCGGCGTCAACAGATGATGACGGCCGTCCAACGGTGGTCCGCCGGGCACGACATCGCGGCGGGCATGCCGCTGCAGACGCTGCAGCAGCAGGTCGGGCTGCCCGCCGCCGAGCTGGTGCCCAAGCTGCTGGACGGCATGGGTTTTGAGGTGGCAGATGGCGTGGTTCGGCCAACCGGCGCGGTCCTGCCGCCGCGGGTGGACAGGGCCGTCCGCACCGTGGAGGAGAGGCTGGCCGCCGACCCATTCCGTGCGCCGGAGGCCGACGAGCTGGCCGAGCTCAAGCTCGGTACACGTGAGGTCGCGGCAGCGGTACGAGCCGGGCGTTTGACCCGTATCGCCAACGGCGTCGTGCTCGGCCGCGACGCGTTGGACTGCGCGGCCGCGGTCCTGAAGACGCTGCCGCAGCCGTTCACCGTCAGCGAGGCCAAACGTGCGCTGGACACCACCCGTCGCGTCGCCGTCCCACTCCTGGAACAGCTGGACGCGCGGCGAATCACGCATCGAGAAGACGACGGCACGCGGACAGTGGTTTGATCGGAAGATCGGCCGGGTAGCCGCCACCGCACTCGACGGAAGGACGCTGATGGACATCGCGAAGCTGATCCAATCGTGGCCGGTCTATCGCCAGATCACCGGCCAAGACGCGTTGGGCCGCGGCAAGGCGGCGCAATCCAAACGCTCCGCCGGGCTCACGCCGCGCACCGCCGAAGCCGACCACGTCGCCCACTCCGTCTGCCCGTACTGTGCGGTTGGGTGCGCGCAGAACGTGTACGTGAAGAACGGGCAGGTCATCCAGATCGAGGGCAACCCGGACAGCCCG
>JAVRPX010000697.1:0-4674 GCA_032161985.1 Mycobacterium sp. | reverse complement strand
GGAAAATTAGTCCCGTGGGACAGCAGGTGCGCGCAAACTATGGCGCGTCGCTGTCGCCGGATGCCACCGCGTTCGCCCATCTTGTCGACGACGGCGGCTATCCGCGGGCGGTGCAGCGCTTTCTGCGCGGCTGGCGGGCAAGCTCGTCCCGCGACGTCGAACTGCCCGTCGACGGTCCCGTCACCCGAGTCATCCACTCCGCAGATGGCCATTGGCTGGCGTGCCAGGTCGCACCCGAGGGCGGGACGCGCAGCCAGATCTGGGTGGTGACGACCGATCCCGACGACCGCGATGCTCATCGGATCGACCACTGGCCGGCTGGCGTCGAGGAAGGCACCGCCGAGCTGATCGGTTGGGACGTGACCCAGGTGGCGGCAATCCTGACAGGTGAGGACGGTGTCGGCAGTTCGTGTTTGATCGACCCAGCCACTGGCAACACCGTTGTGCTGGACCGCCGGTCGGGTGGCCGACTAGTCGATGCATGGGCTGGGGCGTCGCTCGTGCGGGTCGGCCCGCGGGGCTACCGCGACCTGATCATGCTGCATGGACTGACCGAAATCGCCCTGCTGCCATACGATCCGGGCTCGACTACCGATAAGGGCATCATCCTGGACGATCACGGTCCTCGTCGGCTGCGGTCCGGTTTCGAAGGGGACCTCACGGAGCTCTACCAGCCGGCGAAGGACTACGGGGTAAACAGCACCGAAGGTTACGTGCGTGCGCTAATCCGCAGCGAGAACGGTGCCGAGTATGCCCGCCTCATCGAGGTGACCACCACGCCCGATGGGGTGTCCTACCACGTTGTCGCCGAGCGCCCAGGCTACGAATTGGACGAGTTCACCGTAAGCGACGACCTGTCGACGGTGGCGATGTTGTGGAACATCAACGGCGCCAGTGAGTTACAGATCCTGGAATACGCCGACAACACGCTGCACGAACCGATTCCGCTGCCCGGGATGGTGGCCAGCGAGCTGAGTATCAGCGCGGGCGGGTCCATGGTGGCGATGACGGTGGAAAGCCCGTGGATGCCGCCGACCGTCGAACTCGTCGACCCGCGAACCCGCGAGTGGGAGCGCATCGACCGCGAGCCGAGTCACGGGCCCGTCACTGGCGCACCCTCACTGGAAACCATCACTGCCCGCGACGGGCTGGAGTTCAGCGGCTGGCTGTTTAGACCGCCTGCGGGTGTCGAGTCGATTGGCGCCATGATCTTCCTGCACGGCGGACCCGAAGGTCAAGGCCGACCCGGCTACAACGAGTTCTTTCCGCCGTTGCTCGATGCCGGCATCACCGTGTTGGTCCCGAACGTCCGCGGTTCCGGCGGATTTGGCCGCACCTTCATGCACGCCGACGACAAAGAGCGACGCTTCGCCGCCATCGACGATGTCGCCGACTGTGCGCGCTTCCTGGTCGAGGCCGACCTAGCGGCGGCCGATCGCATCGCGTGCTGCGGGTGGTCGTACGGCGGGTACTTGACGCAGGCGGCGCTGGCCTTCCACCCGGAATTATTCGCCGCGGGAATCAGCATCTGCGGGATGAGTGACTTGAACACGTGGTACCGCAACACCGAACCGTGGATCGCGGCGGCGGCCCACCCCAAGTACGGCCACCCGGTCAGCGACAGGGACCTCCTCGACCGGTTGTCGCCGCTGTTGAGCGCGCACGCGATGACGACGCCCCTGCTATTGGTCCACGGCCTCAACGACACCAACGTCCCGCCCACCGAATCGCAGCAGATGTACGACGCATTGCGTGCGCTCGGCCGCAGCGTCGAGATGCTGGTGTTTGACGACGACGGCCACGAGATCGACAAGCGGGAAAACCGCGCCGTGCTGGTCGGAGCCATGAGCGACTGGCTCACCGCGGCTTTCGCGGCCACGCCCATTTCGTAACCGAAACGTCGCCATCGGCAGGTTTACCGAAATTGTCTGACGGGTAAACACGCTGCACGCGCCGTCGGGGCGCTATTAGGGATGGAGCGCAGCATGCGAGGAATTGTCGGCGTCGTCGTGCTCGTCTGGCTGCTGATCGGGGTGGTAGCCGCCTACCAGCGTGACTACTTCAAGGGTGGCGAAACCAATTGCGCCACAGCGGGGAACATCGCCCTGACGGTGGTCGTCGGCCCGCTCAACTATGCGGGGGTCAATCCAAAGGTCCGGGACTGCAAGGTACCGCAGCCCAGCCAGTAGTCAACTGGCAGTTAACAATTGAAGAAGAAATGGAGTAACCATGATTGTCCTGGGAGCCATCCTGCTCATTCTTGGCATCATATTCGGCATCTCGATCCTGACCTACATCGGCGTGGTATTGCTCGTCGTCGGCGCAGTGTTCTGGATCCTCGGGTCCATGGGACGGCCCGTCGGCGGCAGGAGAGCCTGGTACTAACGCCCGGCACGTCCGGCCGAGGTCAGCGCTGCGACCGTCATTGTCCGCAAGACGGCACGCGAGCTGGCCTCGGCCGCTTTCGCCGCACCGGGTTTCACGCTGTGTGGTGTCGAATTCAATAACCCGAATGTCGCGTGCGCCATCAGCCGCGCATCGTCCTCGCTGATTGTGTCGTCCAACTGACGCAGCACATCGACCCAGATCTCGACGTACTGTCGTTGCGCCTTTCGCACCTGCCGCTTGGCCGTCGGCGGCAGATGACCGAGGTCGCGATCCTGTATGCGGATCAAGTCTGACTCGCCGAGCGCGAAATCCAGATGAAAGTCGACGAGCCCATCCAGCGCATCCGCAGGGTCACCGGCCCGTGCGACGACGTCCGTGGCGCCGGCCAGCAGCCGGGTACTGATCCCGACCAGCAGCTCGACCAGCAACGCTTCCTTGTTGGGGAAATGCCGGTAGATCGCGGGACCGCTAACGCCCGCGGCTGCCCCGATGTCCTCCAACCGCACCGCGGGAAAGCCGCGGTCGGCGACAAGGCGTTCCGCCGCGGCGATCAACTGCGAGCGACGATCGGATTTCGCCCGGCTGCGCCGCGTGGTGGCTGGTGCCGACACCGGCATGAGCATCTCCAACCTGCTGGTGGACATTTCGGTTAATCGTGATTAACATACCATGAGTTAGTCGTCATTAACTCAAACGAACGGGTCTGGATGAGCGCATCGCCGGGAACCCACTGCGACGAGCACCTCGCGCTGGTCGACCAGCTGCGTACGAAGCTGGCTACCGCGGCGCTCGGCGGACCAGAGCGCGCGCGGGAGCGGCACGTCAGCCGCGGTAAGTTGCTGCCCCGCGACCGCGTGGACGGATTACTCGACCCCGGCAGCCCATTTCTGGAATTGGCGCCGCTGGCCGCCGACGGCATGTATGACGACGAGTGTCCCGGTGCGGGAATGATCGCGGGCGTGGGCCGAGTCTCGGGTCGCGAGTGCATGATCGTGGCCAACGACGCGACGGTGAAGGGCGGCACTTACTACCCGATCACCGTCAAGAAGCACCTGCGCGCACAGGAGATCGCCGGACAGAACCGGCTGCCGTGCATCTACCTGGTCGATTCCGGGGGAGCGTTCCTGCCGCGCCAGGACGAGGTGTTCCCCGACCGCGAGCACTTCGGTCGCATCTTCTACAACCAGGCCAACCTATCTGCCGACGGTATTCCGCAGATCGCCGCCGTGCTCGGATCGTGCACGGCAGGCGGTGCGTACGTGCCCGCGATGAGCGACGAGGCCGTGATCGTGCGCAACCAGGGCACCATCTTCCTTGGCGGCCCACCGCTGGTGAAGGCCGCGACCGGCGAGGTGGTGACGGCCGAAGACCTCGGCGGCGGCGACCTGCACTCCAAGACCTCCGGTGTCACAGACCACCTGGCGCAGGACGACCGCGACGCGCTGCGGATCGTGCGTCGCATCGTCGCCACGCTCGGACCGCGGACAGAGCTGCCGTGGGAGGTGGCGCCGACGGTCGATGCGGTGGCCGACCAGACCGAGTTGTACGACGTCGTGCCCGTCGACCCCAGGGTGCCCTACGACGTGCACGAGGTCATCACCCGGATCGTCGACGGTGGCGAGTTCGCCGAATTCAAGGCCGAATACGGCAGCACACTGGTGACCGGCTTCGCCCGCATCCACGGCCACCCCGTCGGGATCATCGCCAACAACGGCGTGCTGTTCAGCGAATCCGCGCTCAAGGGTGCACATTTCATCGAGCTGTGCGATAAGCGCATGACCCCCCTGCTGTTCCTGCAGAACATCTCGGGCTTCATGGTGGGTCGCGACTACGAGGCGGGTGGCATTGCCAAGCACGGCGCCAAGATGGTGACCGCGGTCGCCTGCGCCAGGGTGCCGAAGCTGACGGTCGTCATCGGTGGCTCCTACGGCGCAGGCAACTACTCGATGTGCGGGCGGGCGTATTCGCCGCGCTTCCTATGGATGTGGCCCAATGCGCGGATCTCGGTAATGGGCGGCGAGCAGGCGGCCTCGGTGCTGGCCACCGTGCGGGGCGAGATGACCGCGCAGGAGGAAGAGGTGTTCAAGGCGCCGATCCGTCGGCAGTATGAGGACCAGGGCAACCCGTACTACTCCACGGCCCGGCTCTGGGATGACGGGGTCATCGATCCCGCCGACACCAGAACCGTGCTGGGGCTGGCGCTGTCGATCGTCGGACAGGCGCCGCTCGAGTCGGTCTCCTACGGCGTATTCCGGATGTGACACAATGACTTTCGATACCGTTTTG
>JAVRPX010000696.1:0-9024 GCA_032161985.1 Mycobacterium sp. | reverse complement strand
CGACGAGTCCATACCCACGCCGCTCCGCGGCCTACTGCCGGCCCCCCGGCTCCCGGTCCGGCGGCAGACGACACGGCCACTACTCAGCCGCTCGGCATCGGTGCAGGGAATCCCGGAGGACAACAATGAGATTCGCGAAGCATTTCGTGCCGGCGCTGATCGCCGCGGCGGTCGCGCTGGCCGCCCCGGTGCACGCCGACGTCGACACCGATTTCGCCAATCAGCTTCACACTTATGGCATCTACGGACAGCGCGATTACAACGCGTGGCTGGCGAAGATCACCTGTAAGCGACTGAGCAACGGCGTAGACAGCAGTGCCGAGAAGTCCGCTGTTTTCCTGTCCCACAATCTGCCGCGGGACACTGACACCGCGCAGACGTGGCAGTTCCTCGCTGCCGCAATCGACACATATTGCCCAGAGCAGCAGCCGGTCCTGGCTGCGGTCGCAGAACCAAGCCGATGAGACAAGAGGAGGCCCACATGTACCGAAGGCGTGCGCCAATCCGCCCGGTTTCGCGAGCCATGATCGCCGTCCTCACAGGAGCATTCGCGGCTACGGTATCCCCCGCAGTCGCGGCGGCCGATGCGACAGACGATTACCCGATCCCCCACCGGATTATCGTCACGACCTGCATGGCCGAGCAGATCCTCGCTGCTGCAAGGGACTTCGCGCCGATATACTACGAGCGCTACATCATCGACAAGCACAACAAGTCGCCTGAGGTGCAGCAGGCCGCCATCGACAACGCGCATTACTTCTTCTCATTGAGTCCGCAGGATCGCCGCGCCTACTCGGAGCAGATGGCGACGAATTTCGCCGATCCCATGACGGCGTCGTGGCCCAATTGGGCGAAGGTCTTCTTCAACAACAAGGGCGTTGCCGCTAAGGAAACTGACAACTGCGTCATCTACCTTTCCGATGACGCATCGGTGTGGGACGGATAAGTACAGATAGTTGAACGGACCTGCTCTCCCTCTCGTTTCCAGTTACGGCAAGTTTATCGGGTTACGTCGACATGCAAAGGATACCGTTGTGACCGTTGATGATCCACAATCGGCGACAGAGAACTCGTACACTTTCGTACTGGTCCACGGAGGTTGCCACGATGGCTCCCTCTGGCAGCCGGTTATCGAACGCCTACAACAGCTCGGCCACACGGCATACGGCCCGACCGTCGCAGGACACGGCAAAGATGTTCCCAAGAACGTCACCCACGCCCAAGAGACCCAATCGATCGTGGACTTCATCGTGGGCAAGGACCTAACAGACTTCATTCTGGTAGGCCACGGCTATGCAGGCACCATCATCAGCAAGGCGGTGGAGGCTATCCCGGAACGCGTTCGCCGCCTGGTCTTCTGGAGCGCCTACGTCCTCAATGACGGCGAGAGCGCGCTCGAAATGCTGCCAGACACCATTGAGATGCTCACGCAGATGGCGGCTGACTCAGCCGACAACACCTTCACCATCCCCTTCGAGATGTGGCGCGAGGTCTTCATCAATGATGGCGACCCCGATCTTGTGCAGCGTGCCTATGACCAGCTCTCCTCAGAGCCATTTGGGCCGTGGGCCGAGCCGTTGAAAATGAAGAAGTTCCATTCGCTTCAGATTCCACGCAGCTTCCTCGTCGGGACTGAGGACATGGTCGTGTCACCCGACGATTTGGGGTCCCGCATGTCAAGCCGACTCGGGGAGGTCCGGTTGGTCCAGATGCCGGGAAGCCACGAGGCAATCTTTACGAGTCCAATCGGCGTTGCTGACAAGTTCATCGAAGCCGTACGCGATTAGCCGTCCACCTCCGCCGAGGCCCGCGTGTCCCTATGTTCGCGACTGACTGAACGGAGTGTCGCTGTCTGCCTGAGTGCGGAACTGCTGAGCGTCATCGATGAGTCGCCGAATGATGGGCAGAGCGACGTGCATGGCCAGGGTCAAGGTGACCTCGTCATCCGCCGGGAGGGCCGTCAGCAGCTCGGCCAGCCGGTCCCGGCGGTCGCGCCGTTGGTCGTCAAGCAGTGCCCGACCGGCGTTGGTGATGGTTACCAGAGCGGCCCGCCCGTCTTCCGGGTCGTCGACCCGCGTCACCAGACTCTGCCGTTCCAGCCGCTGAACCAGTTCGGTCATCGCAGGCTGGCGGATGCTCGCCGCAGCGGCCAACGCCGTCACCCGGGCCGGTCCTTCCCGATCAAGCGTGCCGAGCGTCAAGTTGGCAGTCAGACCTAGTCCCGTGCGATCGGCTAAGTGCCGAACCATAAGGATCGCCGCCTGTTCAAGCCCCTCGACAGCGATCTCTCGGCTGACGCCGCGGTCTGACTGTTCCACCCCCGTAGGTATAGCACATATACATCGCTATCCGATATAATTAGCTTGTATAACCATCAACTGAGGGAGTCCGTCCGCGTGTCCAGCGACTGCACGACGATGGATGGGGTCCTCCGGCGCGTCGGCCGCCTTGGGCGTGCCAAATGGCCCGCCTGGACGCGTCCTTGGGTCAAGCACACAGATGACGAACGGCCAGTAATCAAGCGTGTCCGGTTGGTGAATTGGCTCACAACCTGCTGGCACCGCCGGTTGTTGGGCCTACTGTCTATATATCGGTATCCTATGCATATAGCCGGAGGGAGTCGTGATGTCTGTCCAGTTGTCAGCACTCGATCTGCTGTGGATGGATCACCCGCTGGACTGGGGGCCGACGAGCACCACCTACGAGGGCTGGGTCGCCGCCGGGAAGCCGTGTTTGCGCCAGAACTGCGGGCACCGCCACGGCCGTCACATCCCCAGCGAGGGCATGGAATGCGATGCATGCGACTGCCTGGGGTTTGTCGGCTTCGCTCACCCTGACGATTCGGGGGCAACACGCCAACCCAACCCGTTCGCCCGCATCGAGGAAGTGTCTTGATCATGACTGTCATGGTTGCTAAATCAACCGGCGGCACAGGCGATCCGGGCGATGTCGGTACGACTGGAACGGCATGCGGCTATGCGAATGCCACTGCGGTACAGCGCACAACCAATGTCGAGTTGACCGCACGATTCGAACGCGATGTCATCCCGCTGCGAGCGCCGCTCTACCGCCGGGCGATGCGCCTGACGCGCAATCTCGCAGACGCCGAGAATCTGCTGCAGGACACCATGTTGTCCGCCTACGTCGGGTTCCACTCGTTTCGGGAAGGCACCAACCTCAACGCCTGGTTACATCGGATCCTCACCAACAAATTCATCGACACCTACCGCCAGACGCAGCGGCAGCCGGTTATGTACCTGCGAGCGGAGATCACCGATGAGCTACTGGCCATCAACGTCGCACACTTGTCGAGCGGGCTGCGTTCCGCGGAGGACGAAGCGCTCGACACTTTGCCCGACACCGATATCAAGACAGCCATGAAGGCCCTCCCCGAACAAACCCGCTTGGTCGTTTACTACGCCGACGTCCAAGATCTCAAATACAGGCAGATCGCCGAAATCATGCACATCCCGCAAGGAACCGTGATGTCCCGGCTCCATCGCGGACGGCGGCAGCTACGCCGCCTACTCGGCGACGCGGCCGAATTCCCAAGCGCTACTACGACCCGACGAGCGAGATCTGTTTCATGCAACGAAGCGAAGCTTGGGACGGTCGGCCTGGGCGCGCCGACCCTGACGAGCTGAATGCCGCACGGGGACGATTGCTGATCGCCGACGCGCTCGGACAGATGTCCGCCGAACACCGCGCGCTGATTGCCCGCTCGTACTACCTAGGGTGGACAACGGCGCAGATCGCCGACGACCTCCACATCGCGGAATGGTTCGTGAAGTCGAGACTGCACGTTGCCCTGCGAGCGCTGCAGCGCACACTCGAACAACAGCCTTCCCGCTGCCGGGGCAATCTGTAGCCATGACTCGACTAAACAGTGTGGAGCTAAGGGGAATCGAACCCCCATACAGAACCTGCGGAAACACGCTCTGAGCTGCGAGAAATGATCAATCGTTGTGTTACGTGACGTCTCGCTGACCTGCTGATATGCCTCGCCGTGTTGCGCGACGCAACAACGCGAGAGGGGCGATTATTCAGCCGGCAGCGCGACGCTAGACATCCCAGGCGCGTGGTTCGTCACCAGCGCGCTTTGCCGTGGGTGCTAAGCGACCGTGTGTCACTGGATTTCCAGCGGGACGTCCATCCGGCTTCGTCTCGTATCGATCAAACAATGAAGATCAACGTTGCGCCTTCAGGGCGATGCGGCCGGCATTCGAGGTTACGAGTTGTGGATGCTCACCGGTCACGGTGATACTGGCCCGTCCGATGGCGTGCCGGTACAGCTGCGACAGCAGTCGCGCGGGCGTGCCGTCGTCGGAGATGTCCAGGCGCGCCACGTCGAGAGCATGAACCGATAAGCGGAAGGTGTGCGGCCGGTCGTCCAGTGGCGGTCCAGCGCCGATGTAACGCCTCAAATTGAGATCGTTGGGGAGCTGGCGGGCACAGTTCGGCAACCCGCGGCCGCTCGGGTGTCCCGCGTCTGCCCTGAGTTCGGTCATTCCTGGCGGGATGTCGACGACGATCCAGTGCCAGAATCCCGAATCGCCGAGCCCTAGCTCGTCGAACATCGTGACGGCGTAGCTCAGTGTCGGAGTGTGCGCGCCCTGCCATCGCAGGTGTGGTGAGATGTCGTCACCGCCGGCCCCGAGTAGGCCGCTGAGTTGGGGCGTATCGAAATTGCTGCCGTCCCCGACATCGTGCGATACCAGGGTGAACCGCCGCAAAGACGGTGGGTACGAGCACATCTCGACCTCCTAACAATGCCGTGGATCGGCGTCAGTAGATGTTGGACGGGCGGACCATGCCTTCGGCGAGATCACCGAATCCCGGGGCGATGATCGCACCTGGGTTGACCATGACCTCCTCGACAACGAGCGTCTCGGTGGTGAGGAGCAGGGCAGCGATCGACGCCGCGCTTTGCAGCGCGGACCGCGTAACTTTCAGCGGATCGATGACGCCGGCGTCGGACATGTCCCCGTAGCTGTCGGTGACGGCGTTGAACCCATGCCCGACAGGCAGTTTCGCGACTTTGGCGACCACTTCGTCGCCGTCGAACCCGGCGTTGATGGCGATCCACCTCAGCGGTTCCTCGACTGCACGGCGCACGATCTCGCGTCCTTCGGCCACATGTCCGGTGAGCTCAAGCAGGTCTAGCGCGGGCTGCGCCTGCAGCAGCGCAGTTCCGCCGCCCGCGACGACGCCCTCCTCGAGGGCGGCGCGCGTCGCCGACAACGAGTCCTCCACACGGTGGAGTTTTTCCCTGAGTTCGACATCGGTCGCAGCGCCGACGTGGATTACCGCCACTCGGCCGGACAGCCGGGCGATCCGTAGCTGCAGGTTGTCCTGGTCGTGCTCATTTTCAGCGCGGTCCAACTCACGCTCGATCTGGCCGATCCGCGCGTCCACGTCGGTCTTCGAGCCCGCTCCGCCGACGAGGGTGGTAGAGCGCTCGGCGACGGTCACCTTCGCCGCTTGTCCCAGATGTTCGATCCGCACGTTCTCCAGTGCCAGGCCGGACTCGGGGCTGACTACCGTTCCGCCCAACAGGGCTGCCAGGTCTTCGAGTTCAGCGACCCGCCGATGGCCGAACCCCGGCGCGCGCACCACAACTGAGCGGAACGTGTCATGCACGTTGTTGGTCACGAGCATGCTCAGTGCCGGGCCGTCGATGTTCTCACACAGGATCAGCAGCGGCTTCTTGGCGCGTTGTACCTGCTCGAGAACCGGCATCAGGGTCTGCACAGTGGAGATCTTCTGGTTGGTCAGCAGCACATAGGCGTTCTCGAGCACCGCTTCCATCCGGTCTTTGTCGGTCACGAAGTAGGGCGAGACGTATCCGTGATCGAACTCGACGCCGTCGACGTAGCTGAGCCCCAGACCGAACTGTGGCCATTCCTCTACAGTCACGACTCCCCCAGCGCCGACCCTGGTCAGTGCCGCGGCGATGACGTCGCCGATGTCGCTGTCATTGTTCGCTGAGAGGGTCGCGACGTGGCGCAGGTCGGCCTCGCCGTTGGTGCTGCGACTGCGTTCGCGCAGGGTGTCGACGACGGCGGCGGTGGCTGTTTCGATGCCGCGCTTGAGTTGGATGGGGTTGGCGCCGGCCTCGACGGCCCTGAGGCCTTCGCGAACCATCGCCTGAGCGAGCACCGTCGCGGTTGTTGTTCCGTCGCCTGCTACGCCGTTGGTTTTGGTGGCGACTTCCTTGACGAGCTGAGCGCCCATGTTGGCGAAGGGATCTCGCAGCTGGATCTCCTTGGCGATGGTGACGCCATCGTTGGTGATGGTCGGCGCTCCGGTGAGCTTCTCCAACACCGCGTTACGGCCTTTGGGTCCCAGAGTCACCTTGACCGCATCAGCCAGGGCGTTTACGCCCACTTCGAGCAGCGCTCGGGCGTCCTTGCTGAATCGGAGTTCTTTTGCCATGTCGCACGCACCTTTTGTCTTGTAGTGGGAGGGTGAGAAAGCTGTCGGGTGCCCGATCAGGGCACGAGGATCGCCCGACCACGTACTTGGCCGGCGTCGAGGTCGTCGATGGCGGATTGGAAGTTGTCGAGTGGGTACTTGACGGTGTGCAGGTGGACTGCTCCGCGGGCGGCGAGCATCATCAGATCGCACAGGTCGTTGTAGGAGCCGACGAGGTTGCCGATGAAATTGATCTCGTTGGAGACGATGTCGATCGTCGGGACGTCGATGTTTTCGCCGTATCCGACGACGTGGTAATCGCCGGCGCCGCGCAGCATCTGCACGCCTTCGCTGGTTGCGCCGCCCTCGCCGACGAAATCGATGACGGCTTCGGCTCCGCTGCCCCCGGTCAGTTCCAGGACCTGCTCGACCTGGGTGCCGTCGGCCACCACCGCGTGGTCGGCGCCGATGGACAACGCGAGTTTGACGGCGTCGGCGTTGCGGTCGACGACGATGATCTCGGCGGGGGTAAGGGCCTTGAGTACCTGAATGCCGATGTGCCCCAGACCGCCTGCGCCGATGACCACGCAGCGGTCGCGGGGGGTGAGACGGCGCGCGGCCTTGGCCGCGGCGTGGTACGCGGTCAGACCGGCATCGGCGAGAGCCGCGATATCCGCGGGCTCCAGCGAGTCGTCGATCTTCACCACGCTCCGGGCCGAGGTTTTCAGGTAGTCGGCGTAACCGCCGTTGGTGTCGATGCCGGGAAAGGCGTTGGCCTCGCAGTGCACATCGTCCCCGGACCGGCAGGCCCGGCACAGCCCGCACGTGATCAACGGGTGCACGATCACCTTGTCGCCTTCGCGGACGTTGGTCACGGCGGAGCCGACCGAATCGACCCAGCCCGCGTTCTCATGCCCGATTGTGTAAGGCAGCTCGACCTGAGATTTTTCGGCCCATTGGCCTTCGAGGATGTGCAGATCGGTTCGGCACACACCCGCCCCACCGATCTTCACGATGACATCGAAGGGTCCGGTCGGGATGGGGACCGGCCGCTCCGTCATCTCGAGGTTCTGGTGGTAGCCCACTACCTGGACGGCTCGCATGCTGCTCATCAGTGTTGTTCCTTTCCAATCAGATTCAGCCGGGGAGAGTCAGCGCGGCCGGCGGTACGAACGCCGGATCACGCAGCTCGTCGGACGGTTCGGGATAGCGAGTGCGCAGCAGCCCACGGCAGAAATGGGCATTGCCGTCGATCGAGATCCGGGTGGATCGGGCGCGGCGCAACCCGAGCGGCACATCGTCTGAGGCGTAGCCGTGGCCGTCGTGATCGACCATCACCAACGCGTCCGGCCCGAGCGAGAGGCCGAGGGTGCTTCGGCGACGCAGCAACGCGCGCGTTGTCTCATTGTCCGGCAGGTCGAGCAGTCTTACCTGCCCAAGCGATGCCTCGGGCCGAGTGGGGTCAGACCGCAGCAGCTGTGTCAGGCAGCGTTCCATTGCGGCGACGTGCGCCTTGCGTTGGAATGTGAGCCTCAGGTCGTCGAGGTCGCTGTCTGCCTCGTGACCAAACGTGCCCCGGAAACCGGCGTCCGTGGCGAGCCCTACATTGATGATGTCCGAATCGTGATGGTCGTCGAGCTCGACCACAACCTGCTCAGTCCTATCAAGCTTTGTGAGAGCGTCTTTGGCGTCGGACGCCATCAGGTACGCAAAATTCGGCGCGCAGAACGACGTCGGCAGCCGAAGATGGACCTCGACATTGCCACCGGTCATCACGAGCGAGCGAACGAACCCCAGGTCGGTGATCGGCTCGTCGAGCTCGGGATCAACCACCGCCCCCAGAGCCGCGTAAGCGTCGTCGTACCGGTTCACGTCAGGCCCCGACCAGATGGTCCGCGGCTTCGGTGACGTTATCGGCGCCGCGCGGGCCGACCGCGGGTTCGTCTGCGGCCGGCAGCTGCAGCTCCCTCGGGACCGCGATGTCGTACATTTTGGCCGCGTTGAGTCCCAGAATCTTCTTCTTCTGCTCGGTGGTGATCGCCGGGTACTCGCCGAGATCGTCGGGGATCTGGAAATCGACGAACGCTTCGACGAGCCAGCGCGGTGTCCACAGTGCGTAGTCGGAGGAAAATTGGATGCGGTCCTCGCCGACCCAGTACAGCAGTTCGCCCATGATCTGCGCGAAGTACTTCGGCCGGGTGTGGATGAACGGCATCGCGACCGCAAGTCCGGCGTGCACGTTGGGCTCCTGCGTGGCGATCCAGCAGAAGTCCTCCAGGCGGGGCAGTCCGCAATGCTCGACGATGAAGTTCAGATCGGTGTAGTCCGAGGCGACGTGATCGATGTCGGCTACGTCGAAGGCATCGCGATCCAGCGGCCGGATGGTCGGGCCCTTGTGGACATGAATGTTGCGGATGCCCAGCTCCTGGCAGGCTTCGAGATAGCGATGCGCCCACGGGTCGTCGAGCTTGTAGCCGCGCGACTCCCCATGCCACTCGGCGGTGTAAAGCTTGACGCCCTTGAGGTTGAATCGCTTGGCATCGGCGCGTAGCTGGTCGAGGCCGGCCTCACCGTTGCGCGGGTCGAAATTGTGGTTGTAGGTCAGCTTGT
>JAVRPX010000695.1:0-11762 GCA_032161985.1 Mycobacterium sp. | reverse complement strand
ACCAACTCGCCGGCCACATCCTGCTCCGGCAACGACACCACCGCCGCGCCGCCGCGCCGCCACATACCCGCCTCGGCCGGCAACACCTCCTGCAACGGCACACCGTCAAGGTCGGGAAATATGGTGCGCAGCGATTCGTGGCGGGCGATGACATCATCGAGGGCCGCGCCCAGCGCCTCGACATCCAGCGCCCCGCTGATCCGAAAGGCGGTCGGCATGTTGTAGGTCGCAGCCCCGCCCTCGAACCGGTTGAGGAACCACAACCGCTGCTGGGCATACGACAACGGGACCCGCTGCGGGCGCGGCATCACCCGCAGCGGCGGGCGGGCCGGGCCGCCGCGATGCCGGTGCAGATACTCCGCGAGATCCCCGACGGTGGACGCGTCGAACAGATACCGCACCGGTACTTCCCTGCCCAACGCCAACTGCAGCCGCGCGCTGACCCGGGTGGCGATCAACGAATCCCCACCCAGGGCGAAGAAGTCGTCGTCGAGCCCGGCCCGGTCCAGGCCCAACACCTCGGCGAACACCTCGGCGACGTATTTTTCGGTCTCGGTCTGCGGCGCCCGGAAGGCTGTGGCGGCAACCACCGGCGCCGGCAGCGCCTTGCGGTCGATCTTGCCCGAGGAGGTCAACGGGAACTCCTCGAGCACCACAATGTGCGCCGGCACCATGTACTCGGGCAACCACGCGCTCAACCGCTGACGCACCGCGCTGATCTTGGTGTTGGTGTGGGGGTCATTGGCGTGGGTGGTGCGTTGGTGGGACCCGGCGGGCGGCAGATACAGGTCGGTCAGCGCCGGAGTGTGCTGGTTGGTGTCGGTGGGGGTGATGAAAACGGCATCCAGCGTGCCGGGTTGGGCACCCCAGGTCACCGCGACGCGGTATCCGGTGGTGTCGCCGAGCCGGTGCAGTTCTTCGGGGGTGACGGTGTCAGGCGTCGCGGTGGCGCTGGCTTGGGCCACTGCGTCGGCCAGGGGTGCCCCGGCGGCGAGGGCGTGTTCGATGTCGACGTCGTTGATCAGTCCGGCGCGGGGAATGCCGGTGATGCGCACGGTGGTGGGACGTTGGGACAGCAACTGGGTGTGCAGTCCGCGCAGGCCTGCGCACTGGGTCCACGGCCAGGCGGGTGCGGTGGCCAGTGAGCGTACCGGTGTGGGGGTTTTGTGGATGGTGACGTCGTAGCGGTAACGGGTGAGTTCGTTGTCGGCCAATCCACGTTTGACTTGGATGTCGAGTCCGGCCACGCACGGCTGGTCGGCGGCCCAGGTGGTGAAGAACTCTGGGGCCAGCAGTAATTCGGGTTCGCTGACCAGGGCGCGATGGACGCGTTGGCGGATCTCGGCGGTGTCGGTGGTGGTGATGCGCGCGAGCGCGACTGCGGTTTGGAACGCACCATGCAGGGTGTGGTTGCGGACGTCGCCGATGAACAGTGTCCCGCCGGGGGCCAGCAGATCCATGGTGCTGTTGATGAGGTTGGTCAGATATCCCCCGTTGGGGAAGTACTGGATGACCGAGTTGAGAATGATGGTGTCGAAGTAGCCCTGCGGCAGTGGATCGGTGACGTGGGCGGGTTGGGTCAGCAGCTGGACCCGATCACGCCACGGGATCCGCAACTGCTCCAGCGAGCGGGCGAGGTTGTCGACAGCCGCCGCCGACACGTCGGTAGCGACGTAGTGTTCACACCGCGGGCCGATCTGTGACAACACCAGCCCCGAGCCCGCGCCGATCTCCAACACGCGCCGCGGCTGCAGGGCCAGGATCCGGTCCACCGTGGCCGAACGCCACTCCACCATCTCCTCGAGCGGAATCGGCTCATCGGTGTAGCTGCTGTTCCAGCCCCGAAAATCCATGCCGAACCCCGACACCCCGACCTCCGCGCCGTACAGCTCGTCGTTCATGTGTTGCCACTGTTCGACGATTTCGGCGTCGTGATCGGCGGTGGTGCTGTGCTCGAGGGTGATGTAGGCGATGAGGTGGGAGCCGGTGGTGTCACCGTGCATGGTGGCGGCGGCCTGGGTGACCTGCGGGCAGGCCAGCAGGGTGTTTTCGATTTCGCCCAGTTCGATGCGCTGGCCGCGCAGTTTGATCTGGGTGTCGGCGCGGCCGAGGTAGTCCAGGGCTCCGTCCGGGGTCCAGCGCACCAGGTCGCCGGTGCGGTACATGCGCGACCCGACGCCCCCGTAGGGGTTGGCCACGAACCGTTCGGCGGTCAACCCCAGCCGGCCCACATAGCCGCGCGCCAGCGCGGGCCCGGCCAGATACAGCTCGCCCACCACCCCGATGGGGGCCGGGTTCAGCCGCGCGTCGAGCACCAGCGCGCACACCCCCGGGATCGGGGCGCCGATGCCGACCGGCTGCCCCGCCGACAGCGGGGCACTGCAGGTGGCACAGATGGTGGTCTCGGTGGGGCCGTAGCCGTTGAACATCCGCCGACCCGGCGCCCAGGTGGCAACCAACTCCCCCGGGCAGGCCTCGCCCGTGGTGATCAGCGTGTCCACCCCGTCTAGCCGGGCCCGATCCAGCGACGACAGCACCGTCGGGGTCAACACCGCCGCGCTGACTCGCTGGCCCTGCAGCAACGCGGTCAACGCCTCCCCTCCGTACACCTGCGGCGGCGCCACAACCAACGCCGCCTCCGACCCGACTGCCCACAAGAAGTCAAAGATCGACGCATCAAAGGTCGGCGAGGCCACCATCAGCACCCGCGCATCCGCGCCCAACTCGAACACCGCGCGTTGCGCCGCGGCCAGCCCCAGCAGACCGGCGTGGCTGACCGCCACCCCCTTGGGGGCACCGGTGGACCCCGAGGTGAACATGACATAAGCGGTGTTGTCCACCCCCAGCGCCGCCAGCCGATCGGCGTCGGTGATGGCCTCCGCGCACCGCCCGGACACGTCCAGACCGTCGATGCGCACCACCGGGCGCGCCCCCGCCCCGGCAACGGTGTCGGCACCGCAGGTCAAAACACACGCCGCGGCCACCGCGTCCAACACGGTGGCGATCCGCTCGACCGGATGGGCCCGATCCACCGGCACATACACCCCACCGGCCTTGACCACCGCCCACCACGCCACCACCAGCTCCACACAGCGATCCATCGCCACGCCCACCGCACGCTCCGGACCCACCCCCGCCTCGATCAGCACCCGCGCCAACCGCGTCGACCACTCATCAAGCTCGCGATACGACACCTCCCGGGTACCGTCGACCACCGCCACGGCGTCCGGATCGGCCGTCACCGCCGCAGCCAACAACTGCGGCGCCACCCCCACCGGCGCCCCCACCCGAGCACCAGACCACCCCGACAGCACCAGATCACGCTCACCGCGATCCAGCAACGACACCTCCCCCACCACCACCGACGCATCCGCCACCAAAAGGTTGTCAAAGAGCAATTCCAGACGGGCTATGTGCCTGGCGATGTCCTCGGCGGTGTACCGGTCGGGATTCCACGTGAACTCAACTCGCGGCGTGCCGTCACCCAGCCGCGGATAGATGTTGACCGCAATGTCCTGTATGGGGAAGGTGGTCAACACGTTGTACGTCGTTTCCGAAGGCCCGAAACGGAACGGGGCGGCGAAGTCGAGTACGTTGATCGCCGGGCCGAACTCGACGTTCATGCCGAGACGGGTTGCATCGGCGATAAGGTCCGGCCAGCGCCGGAACTGTTGATGCCGCAGCGCACCGACCACGGCCTTGGCGACCCGATCGGTCAGTGCACCAATGGTCTCACCGTCATCGACACTGATGAGCAGCGGCACCATATTCGACACCATGCCCGCACATTTTTTCAGCGCCGCAGTCGTGCGCGCCGAAACCGGCAGCGATAACGAGAGGTTCTGGCGTCCTGTGGTTTTCGCGATGAAGACAGCCATTGTCGCGACAACCCTTGCGACGTCGAACTGGTCATGCCGGATCTCCGAGAGTCGATGCGTGCACACCATCTCGCGCACCAGCGGATGGCGTGGTGCCACCGACCTCCGCGTCCCTCCGAGGTCGGTGACCTCCAGAGGGCCGCGCACGACGCTCTTCCAGTACTCGGCATCGGCATGACTGCGCGAAGACTGCTGATACTTCTGATCTGCTTCACGGATCAGAGCGAACTCGGAGAAGTCGACTTCGGCGGTGGCGGGGACTGATCCCGAGTAGACGGCCGCGACGTGCCGGAGCCAATTGTTGGCGCCATACCCGTCAACGAGAACGTGGTGCGCACGCACGTAGAAGTACGACAAACTGTCGCTGATCCGCAGCAGCGCGAAGTCGGTCAATCGGTCACGGATCAGATCAATGGGTTGGCGGTAGTCATTATTCATCCAGCTGCGAGCAGCGGCTACCGGGTCACCCTGGGCGCGCAGATCGATACAGCGCAGGGTCTTCGGAAACGAGCGATCGACGATGAAGACCGGTTCGCCGTCATCGAGGGCCAGCCGCGCGCATGGTGTGCCGAACTGCGCTGCCGCCGCTTCGCACGCAACCCAGAGCCTCTCCGCGTCGACATCGTGATCGATCGCGACGAAAGCGGCAAAGTTGTAAGGGACTTCGGGCCGAAGTTGTTGGGCAGCCCATATCGACCGCTGAGCGGCGGTTAACGATCCCAGCAAGTCTGCTTGCGTACCGTAGTCGAGCATGATGACTCCGAACTCCCCATTGAGGTCGATGTAGGCCGGCATGGCCGTCACCGCCGATCACCACGGTGTGCCGGCACGGCCCCGGCGCTATGCCCGCCCCGGCGCCGAAGCTATAACCCATGGCGCCGGTGCCCAGCGCCACCACGAACCGGTCACCACGGCGCACCGGCAGATAATGCATCGCCGCCGCAGCCGTGTTGCCGGCATCCACCACCACATCCACCCCCCTCGGGGGCAGACCGCGATCCAGCGCCACCATCGCCTCCCGGTAATGCAGTCCCTACTTATACGAAGGCGGGATCAGCTCGGTTCAACTTCTATACGAAGGCGGAATCAGTTCGGTTCAGCGAGATCTGTACCCGTGTGGAGGTCCACACTTTGAGAGTTGAGGGCAGAGTGATCATCGGGAGGTCACATGCCCCGTACATACCCGGCGACGGTGCCCTGCGGCCGTTTTCGGTGTCCACGGGGTGCGGGAAGCCGCACACAACACACCAGTTCGGCCTTGCCGATATCCAGCGCCGCGACCCTGGCAATGATTTCTTCCCGGTCGTCACACTCAGCCAACACAGCCGCCCCACCTCTCCACACAGTCCTGCTCGACGGTGATGAGGTGATCGCCCGTGGGGCCGCACAAACACCGAATCTAATCGGCGTGCTCGACCAAACACCAACGGCGGCAACAATGCAGGGCCCGCACAGGACCCCGGCGCCCGGCTATGACACGGCAGTTCGATGTTGGGGCGCGTCGCGGTCTTAGCCGATCTGCCCTTGTGAGGCGCCCGTTCCGGGCTGAAAATGGCGTGGTGGTCGACTTGCGACGCCGTTCGTTCCGGCGGACGGGTCAGTGGTCACGCCGGTGACAAATCCACCCAACAACGGAATTGCTTGTTGGGCGGTGCGCTTCATGCCCTCATCGGTCCAGTCAATGGTCGCAGTGAGCGACCCGATCGTTGCACCCGAAGGACCATTGTCCGGCAGGCGTAAGTCCCTGATGTCTACGACGACTTTCATGCCCTTGGCGGCACGGACTTGCTTGCCTGCGGTCGCGATCGTGATCTCGGTGTAGTTGGCCTCAATAGATTGGAGCAGCAACGGCGGTGTCGTGGCGATGGAGACGCTCGCGTCATCGTCGACCATGCGCTCGACCATCGCGGTGAGCATCCGTTGCGCGCGGTGCCGCCAGTACAGTTCGCCACCGAGCAGACCTGCGCAAATCAGCGCCACCGCCATCAGCATAATCAAGACAATCGAGGTGGGGTTTCTCAGTGACTGCAATCTGTTGGCCACCGCCCCCTCCCGGCTCAACGGTGATGACACGTACACGATGCGGTCCGCAGATGAGTTCGAGTCTTTGACCGCAGATCTCTACGGATGCGTCGATGTGAGCTTTGAAACGGCACCAGCACGCATGGGGTGTTCGTCTACTGAGCAAAGCGAGCGCGGGGACTCGCGGCGTTGCAACCGCAGCCAATGAAACGCCCACGGCCACCTGGAAGTCGCCGGGGAAAGGCGTCACCGCCGATGACCACAACACGACAACACATCGGAGACCTCGGCTTGACACCTGGGCCGCGGTGACACGACGCGCCGCCGAGGGCGCGGTTGCGGCCGTTGAGCGGCTCGGCAAGCAGCCACCCCCCAAATTGGTCGCGGTGGCCGCCATGACCGAGCACGAGCTCGTCGAACGCCGCACACGCTCAGGCCAGGGGCGCAAACGACACTCGGCGCTCATGCAGCTCGTCGAGATGACGGATTCGTTTCAAAGTCGCCGACCCGGACCCGGCAAGCAGTTGATGACCAAGCGCGAGCTTTGCCTTCGGCTGATGAGACAGGGTCTGACCAATTCTGAAGCATGCCGCCAAGTAGGAAGCGACCGTCGGATTGGTCCTGCACCGCCGATGATCTCGGCGCGGTTCCTATCCGAGGAGGAGTGACTGAAGATCACCGATTTGCATTGGCTCAGGCGGTCAATACGCGATGGCGCGGCAAGATGGGCAGGGCTGCGTCCACGATCAGCCGAGAGGTGCGCCAACCGGCTAACCAATGGTGGTGTAACCGAACGGCCCAGAACCGACCTCGCCGGCGAAAACCCGATCCGAGTTCAGGCCCTTGTGGCCATGTTGGGTCGGCGGTTGGCCGCGACGAGCCGCATCAGGAACGAGGGCCGCAGGAGCCGGGCTGGTGGGTCGACGAAGTGCGTCACACGAAGGATCGCTTCGGTGACCGCGGGATCGTTCGCGGCGGCTGCCGCCACCTTGTCCATAGGCCAGCTCACCATCCGCCTTAGCGCCCAACGCCAACCACCTCCCTGGGACAGGGTCAAATCGGTAAGTCGGTTGCCCCGCCAAACAGGGGCGATCTGCTTGGCAGCCGCCTTGAAGAATTGCCGACTCAAGTCGCCGTCGTGATCGGCCAAACAGTTTCGAAGCGCAACGGCCTGCAGCGCGGCCATGGTCATGCCCTGCATATAGACCGGGTTGAAGCTGCAAATTGCGTCGCCCATCACCAGCAGACCCGCTGGGAATTGGCGCATCTTGTCATAGCGTCTCCACGTACTGACCGGGTAACGCTGCGCAGACACCGCACCCAGCGGCTCGGCAGCCCGCAGTGCAGCGATCAGAAAAGGCGGCGCGAATTGCGCGGCACACTCGATGATGCCGGCCAGGTCATCGGGCAGTTCGTACCCGTCTACGCCGAACAAGGTCAGGATCCAGGTGCCGTGCTCGTAGGCCACAGCCACCACCCCGATGGGTCGTTCGGGCATCGGGCTGACCGAGATGGATTTCTCGCCCAGCGCGCCCGCGGGCATCCGCAGAAATTGACTGGCGTAGCTCAGATGCACGGGGTAGCGCTGCTCGACGGGTCGCTCGTAGCCGAGTTTGTCGAGGAACGCCGGCATACGCGCGGAGCGGCCCGTCGCATCGACCACCAGCTCGGCGTCCAGCACGGTTTCCTCACCCGTGTCGCGGTTGACCACCCGGGCGCCCGTGACCCGATGGGCCCGGTCGACTACCGGCTCGACGACATCATGGCCGTCCAGGATTCTCACATTCTCGATGGCGCGGACTCGTCGCCTGACATGGGAGTCCAAAAATGGTCGGCTGGGCTGATAGAAGATTAGCGATGCCGGGTCGGCCAATTTGGCCGAGCGGTCAAGCTCATGCCGGCCGAGCCGGACATACACACGCGTCTCATCGTCGAGGACAGTCGCGCCCGCAGTGACGAGTTCATCGAGCAGGCCAGGGAATAGCTGGCCCAGGGCTTTTGAGCCCGTACTCAATAGAGCGTGAAAATGCCGTCCCTGGGGTACACCTCGACGCTGCTCAGGACCGTCGGGCAGCCGGTCCCGCTCGACGAGGGTGACCGCCTCGTAAAAGTCCGAGAGCACTCCTGCAGCGAGCAGCCCGGCCATACTCGCTCCGCAAACAACGGCTCGCTGTTCGAGCTTGCTCATCGGCACTCCCCTCACACGCACCACCCGATGACGGTGCCGCTCACCACGGCCGCCACCTTAGTTATCACGATCCACAGCAGCCGCCGGTTCATAGCGTCCGAGACGGTCGAATAGAGCCGCAGTGCCGGCCAAGCGAACGCGGACCGGTCTGCGCGGTGACTGACGGCTATCAAGGGGACAAGCGGCCGCTTGCCGGGGCCAGCAGCAGGCGCCGGTGGGTAATGAAATCGGAGTGGTGCGGTCTGACGCCGCGGCCCAATTCAACTATGGTCCTGCTTATTTCGTCTGATCCTTCGCGGCTGATCCCGGTGCGGAGCCGGGCACGGCCGGCCGATTCGTCACTGATCGGGACGAGACCGGAGGCCCGGTAGGCGGCCCCGCCGTCGCGGTCGTGCGTCGGGTCACCGATGGCCGCCCCGTGATCTGCTGGTGGTCAGTACACCGACACCGGGAATGCGGAGCAGGACACCGGCAGGGGTCTTGGGCAGCAGTGCTGCGAGTTCGGCGGTGGCGTCGTGAACCTGCTGGTCGAGGGCTTCGAACGAGACTCAGTGGGCGGCGAGTAACGACCAGCGGCGCACGGCTGTCGATGCTGGATAATCGAACAGCGACGTGGGCCTCTTGCACGACGTGTTGGACCGATACCTCTGGCACCTCGTCGCGACATCAGCTGACGCGGCGCCCAGGCTCGCCTATGCGACTTACCCCGCCGATGGTTCCAGTACCCGGTTGTTGAAGTAGTCGGTGACGTAGACGTTGTCGGCGGTGCGCACCGCCACACCATCGGAATCTTTCAGATCGGTGAACCGCAGCTTGGCCTGCATCGTCTGAGGGTTAGGGACTGTCTGCGATGGCGGCGGGACGGCGATGAGCTGGCTAGCTGACGAAGGATTTTGGGAGGGACGGTGGAAAACGCGTTTGGTATTTCAACGGCGCCGACGACGATGCGAATGGTGCAAGTGGAAGGTGAAAACGCCGACGGGGTTACCGTCTCTGAAGAGAACGTCGAGCGCCCCGGCCGACGATCCGCCTGTCTTCGTGAGCCGGCTGCGCCGGCCCCCATGACCGGCAGCAACTAGCAGCGGACCGGATCAGGTGATCGCGGCGATGCTGGGCACTCGGCAAGGCGCGGCAGAAAGCGGCCACCAGCTGCTGTCGACCGGCGTAACCGTCACCGACCCTGCTGAGGCCGCGGCGCTGCGTGACAGGCGGAGCAGGAGATCCGGGGCCTTGATAGCGCCGGCGTGGGAACTCGGGAGGTTGTCGTGAGCAGGTTTACCGAGACGATGTTCCGCAGCGCCCACGGAAGTACCAAGGGCATGGTGACCGGCGAACCGCACAACCCGGTCCGCCACAGTTGGGGAGAGGTTCACCAGCGCGCTCGACGGGTGGCCGGCGGCCTGGCCGCCGCCGGGGTTGGCCACGGCGACGCGATCGGAGTACTGGCGGGCGCCCCGGTGGAGATTGCTCCCACCGCCCAAGGCGTGTGGATGCGCGGGGCGAGCCTGACCATGCTGCACCACCCGACGCCGCGCACCGACCTGGCATCGTGGCAAGTCGACACCACCACCGTTATCCAGATGATCAAGGCCAAGGCCGTCGTCGTCTCCGACCCGTTTCTCGCGGCCGTGCCGTTGCTGGAGGGCCGCGGCGTCGAGGTGCTGACGGTCGAGCAGTTACTCGCGTCCGACCCGGTCGATCCGATCGACACCAACGAAGACGACGTCGCGCTGATGCAGCTAACGTCCGGCTCCACCGGGTCTCCGAAAGCCGTTCAGATCACGCACCGCAACATCTACTCGAATGCCGAGGCGATGTTCATCGGCGCGCAGTACGACGTCGACAAGGACGTCTTGGTCAGCTGGCTGCCGTGCTTCCACGACATGGGCATGATCGGCTTCCTGACGGTGCCGATGTACTTCGGCGCCGAGCTGGTCAAGGTCACGCCGACGGACTTCCTGCGCGACACGCTGCTGTGGGCCAACCTCATCGACAAGTACAAGGGCACGATGACGGCCGCTCCGAACTTCGCCTATGCGATGTTTGCCAAGCGGCTGCGCAATCAGGCGCAGCCCGGCCAATTCGATCTGTCCACACTGCGCTTCGCGCTCTCGGGCGCCGAACCCGTCGAGCCCGCCGACGTGGAGGACCTCATTGAGGCGGGCGCGCCGTTCGGCCTGAAACCCGAGGCGATCCTGCCGGCCTACGGCATGGCGGAGACAACGCTGGCGGTGTCGTTCTCGGAGTGCGGCGTAGGCCTGGTGGTGGACGAGGTCGACGCCGACCTGCTTGCGGCGCTGCGCCGGGCGGTGCCCGCCACCAAGGGCAACACGCGGCGACTGGCTTCGCTCGGCCCGCTGCTGCAGGACATCGAGGCCCGCATCGTTGACGAGGACGGCAAAGTGCTGCCCGCGCGCGGCGTGGGCATCATCGAGCTGCGTGGCGAGCCGCTGACGCCAGGCTACGTCACAATGGGCGGGTTCGTTCCGGCGCAGGACGAGCATGGCTGGTACGACACCGGCGACCTCGGCTATGTCATGGAGAACGGCCACGTCGTGGTCTGTGGGCGGGTCAACGACGTCATCATCGTGGCTGGCCGCAATATCTATCCGAGCGACATCGAGCGCGCCGCAAGCCGGGTCGAGGGTGTGCGGCCCGGGTGCGCGGTGGCCGTGCGCCTCGACGCCGGGCGTTCGCGGGAGACGTTCGCCGTCGCGGTCGAATCCAACGCGTTCGAAGATCCCCCCGAGGTGCGTCGCATCAAGCATCAGGTCGCGCACGAGGTTCTTACCGAGGTTGACGTGCGCCCGCGCAACGTGGTGGTGCTGGGTCCGGGGACCATTCCGAAGACACCGTCGGGCAAGCTGCGGCGGGCCAATTCCGTCACCCTCGTCACGTAGTTGTCCTACGTCAATCTACTTGTCGCAGATAGGCGTCCACCACCTGCGATGCAACAGGTGGTTTGACCGATCCTCGGCGGTTCTATATGCGTTTCTGGGCGTCGACGACGAGGTCGCCGTGGCCCCGGCACTTCGCCCGGCATTGGACGCCACCAGCCTGAAACGCGCGCCTAACACCTTGCTGACTGCGAAACCCCCACCGCGGCACCGGCTGACCCCCTGTCCCCCGAGAACGGCCGGCGCCCCCTCCGCGGGCGCCGACGCGCTCGCTGGGTACACATTTGAGTCACAAGGGACCCAGCACGTGATCTACGCCGGGCCCGGCGGACACATCTTCGAACTGTGGTGGACTCGCCAAGATTGGCATTTCAGCGATCTGACCGCCACCACCGGCGCGGCGGCCTTCGGCGGGGGCACCCTCAATGGCTACGTGTTCTCCTCCCAGGGGACACAACACGTGATCTACAAGGGCGTCGCGGGCCACGTCCACGAGTTGTGGTCGGATGGCAACGGTTGGCATGCCAACGATCTCACTGCCGCCACCGGTGCCCCCGACGCAGCCGGTGGCACCATCGCCGCTTACGCGTTCGAGTCGCAAGCCACCGAGCACGTGATCTACGCCGGCGTCGATCGGCACCTGTACGAGTTGTGGTGGGACAACCGGTGGCACGTCGGCGACCTGACCGCTGCGACCGGAGCCCCAGCCTCCGCCGGCGCCACCCTCACCGGATACGTCTCCGAGGCGGAGGGCACCCAGCACGTGGTCTACGGCAG
>JAVRPX010000694.1:0-5182 GCA_032161985.1 Mycobacterium sp. | reverse complement strand
CAGCTTCGGCTGCACGGTGCGCGCCTTCTCCCAGTTGTTCCCGGGCAAGCGGTTCGGTGGCGGCGCTCTTGCCATCTATCTGCACGGCGACCCGGTCGTCGATGTCTGGACGGGATACGCGGACCGCGGCGGCACCGAGTACTGGACCGCCGATACCGGCGCGATGGTGTGGTCTGCGACCAAGGGGCTGGCCTCGACGGTCATCCACCGGCTCGTCGACCGCGGCCTGATCGACTACGACACGCCGGTGGCCGAGTACTGGCCGGAGTTCAGTGCCAACGGCAAGGCCGACATCACCGTCCGCGATGTCATGCGGCACCGCGCAGGGCTGTCCCAGCTGAACGGGGTCAGCAAGGCCAACTTGCTGAACCACGTGGCGATGGAGGAACGGCTGGCGGCCGCCCCGGTGAATCCGATCCTGCATGGCAAGCCGGCGTATCACGCGCTGACGTACGGCTGGCTGATGTCGGGATTGGGCCGCGCCGTCACCGGCAAGGGGATGCGGGATCTGATCCGCGCAGAGCTGGCCGAACCACTAAACACCGACGGGTTGCACCTGGGTCGTCCGCCCGCCGATTCGCCCACGCGTGCCGCGCAGATCCTGGCGCCGCAGGGCACCTTCAGCAATCCGGTCTTCAACTTCGTCGCACCCCGGATCGCCTCTCTCCAGTATTCCGGCGCGTTCGGGTCGATTTACTTCCCCGGGATGAAAGCCGTTGTACAGGGTGATATCCCGTTCCTTGAGTCCGAGATTCCCGCGGCGAACGGGGTGACCACGGCACGCGGCCTGGCCAAGATGTACGGCGCGATCGCCAACGGCGGCCGCATCGACGGCACGCAGTTCCTGTCGCAGGAGCTGGTGGCCGGGCTGACCGGCAAGCCCAGCCGCTTCCCGGACCGAAACATCTTCGTGCCGTTGAGCTTCCATCTGGGCTATCACTCGGTGCCGTTCCCACCGGGGTTCATGCCCGGCTTCGGTCACGCGGGCCTGGCCGGTTCTGTGGGCTGGGCCGATCCGGCTACCGGCCTGTCGTTCGGGTTCGTGCACAACCGGCTGCTGACCCGGATGCTGCTCGACCAGGTGACGTTCGCCGGACTGCATGCCCTGATCCGGCGTGACGCCGCCCAGGCCCGCAAGCTGGGTTACTGGACGATGCCTGCGTTCGGCGCTCCGTACGACGTCCCGCGGCCCGCTGCGGGCTAGCGGCGGCGCAGCGTCACTTGTTGGCGGTGCTGAACCACTTGGTCTTGATGCGCCAGGACTGCGCCGACGTAAGAGCGAATCCTGCGCCACATCCGCAGGCGAAGATCCATACCAGCGTGCCGCCCTCGATCGTCTGTAGTGGTGGCACCCATGCGGTGATGATTCGCACGGTGCAGGCGAGGATGCCGCTGGCCGATGCGACGAGATAGATGTTGGCGATTTTCCGCGACCGCGGATCCTGCCGGAGGATCAGCAGCGCCCGCGCTCCGTAGCCCAAGAGGTAGATCAGCATTCCGCACAGCAGCGTCCAGTAGAGGCCCAGCCAGAAGTCGGTGGGCACCTCGAAGAAATCCGGCTTGTAGATCTTGGCGCCGTTGCCGACCGAGAACGTGGCAAGCAACAGAGGGATGCACAGCGTGGCGGGGCGCTCCACATACGCCTTGAATGACCGTTGCATGGCGTGGTCGTCCGCGAGCCTGCCGAGCGCGTTATAGACGACGGCCGATGCGGCGACGATGTAGGCGTCGTGTCCGATGTAGTCCTCGAGGTTCCACATGCCGGTCAGGGCATGCAGCCAATGGCCGAGCGTTTCAGAGGCCCACGGGGACATCAACAGAACAGCCATACCCTGCAACGCGATGTTGAGGGTGGCGGCGACCTCCCACCGGCACGACCACGTGACACGCCGGATCCACAAACTCCAGCCGATACACGTGAGGGTGATCGCTATGAGTGTTGCGAGAGCCATGGGAGTCGCCTTTGTACTGAGCCTGCCAGCAAAGTGTACGGCTTATCCAACCTAAAGAGGAGGAGCGTCGGCCCGCGGCTTCATCTCGGACAGCTTCGGCGGGCGGGTCGTTTGCTTGTTCTGCACGGCTTCTTTCACCGCCGTCATCGTGAAGGGCGCCGATTCGATGTAGCTCCACACCTCTTGGCGGCTCATCAATCCGAACTGAATTTGCAGGTCGGGGTAGCTGAGCGCGAACCTGTCGGCTACTCGCCGCAGCTCCTCGGCGTTGGGGTAGTCGTCTTCTTTGATTCGCCGGTAATAGGTGCTACTTGAGATGCCAAGCGCGTCGTAGATGTCCTTGGCGTCATTCTCTCCGTCGAGGAGATAATCGAGCAATGCCTTGAGCTGTCTACCGTTCTCATCGGTGCGTGGCATCCAAACACCATAAACCTTCTTCCCCGCTTTGGGCAGCACCCCTCGCAAATCGGATGAAGTAGCCATTATTGACACGGGCGTCACAGTTTTGGGAGGGCTCTCCCATTTTTGGGAATGGGTGTGTACGGTTAGCTACATGGTTGCTCCCGACTTAGCTGATCAGATCAACGACTTGAGGTATTCGGTCGACTACCAGGCGATGCCTACGTTGCGGGTCGTGGACCATGACATTGCCGAGGGGACCTACCCGGTCCTCCACAAACTGTCCATCGCCCCGACCGACGAGGTGACGGCCGAGATTGACGGAGCAACCGATTGGCTCGGGTTGGCGGCCGACGAGATTTTGCTCGCCGCGCTGGGGCGGACAATCGCGCGAACCATCGGCCACGGCGTCGTCGCGGTCGATGTCACCGGTGAACGCCGCTGGCTGCTGCACGCGATTCCGCTGATCTGCGCGACCGCACAGCAAGCGAGTCCGACCGAGATGCTGCGCAATGTCCATCGCATGTTCGGCGAGGCGCCTGCGCACGCCGCGCCCCTGGCATCCGAGATCTTCCTCAACTACATCGGCACGATGCCCGACGGGACGACCCCGATGTACGAGACGCCGCCCGGCCTGGGATACGCGCTGGAGCTGCGGGTGTATCGCACCGACGGACAGCTGCACCTCGATTGGTGGTACGACACCAGCCGATTCGACCGCTACACGGTGGAAGAGCTAACCGAGCAGTTCCCGTTTGCGCTCTTCGAAATGACCTCAGACGCCGCCGCTCCGGTATGACGTCATCGGGCATCCAGACGGAACCCGACTTTGAGCGTTACCTGGAAATGCCCGACGGCGCCGTCCTGAAGATGCCCGCGGACTGACTGCACATCGAACCAGTCGAGCCCGCGCATCGTCTCCGATGCCCGGGATATGGCGTTGCGGATTGCCGCGTCGATGCCGTCGGGTGAGCTGCCGACGATCTCGATGATTCTGTACGTGTGATCGCTCATGCCGCGACGCTACGCGGTTTAGGGTGCGGCTATGCCGGACTCCGCGAGAGCGCGTGCTTTGGTGCTGGAACGGCCGCCTCACCTCGTGATCCACGACATCCCGCTCCCCGCCGTCGGCGACGACGATGCACTGGTTCGGGTGGAGGCGTGCGGGCTCTGCGGAACCGACCACGAGCAGTACACCGGTGAATTCGCGGGCGGATTCGCGTTCGTCCCCGGCCACGAGACGATCGGAATCATCGAAACGATCGGTCCCCGGGCCGCTGCGCGGTGGGGCGTGGCTGCGGGAGATCGGGTGGCGGTCGAAGTGCTTCAATCCTGCCGCGCGTGCGATGCCTGTCTGGCGGGGAGTACACACGCTGCAAGCGGCACGGACTCGTCGACATGTACGGGTTCATCGATGTCGACCGCGCGCCCGGCTTGTGGAGCGGTTATGCCGAATATCAGTACCTGGCAGCGGATTCGATGGTCCTGTCTTTGCCGGCCAATCTCGACCCGATTCTCGCGACGTTATTCAACCCGCTGGGGGCCGGAATCCGTTGGGGTGCAACGTTGCCGGGCACCGGTGACGGCGACGTCGTCGCCGTACTCGGGCCAGGCGTGCGCGGGCTTTGTGTCGCCGCCGCGGCGAAGGAGGCAGGTGCGGGGTTTGTGATGGTGACCGGATTCGGCCCGCGGGACGCCGAACGGCTTGCACTCGCATCGAATTTCGGCGCCGACCTCGCCGTCGACGTCGCGGTCGAAGATCCCGTGGCCGCGCTGCGCCACACCGCAGGCCGGCTGGCCGATGTCGTCGTCGACGTCACCGCCAAGGCGCCCGCCGCGTTCGCGCAGGCGATCAAACTAGTTCGCGCCGCCGGCACCGTCGTCGCCGGGACGCGGGGCTGGGGAGTCGGCGCGCCCGGGTTCTTTCCGGACATGGTGGTGATGAACGAGATCCGCATCCTCGGCGCGCTCGGTGTTGACACGACGGCATACCGTGCGGCGCTCGATCTGCTGGCGTCCGGGCGGTACCCGTTCGCGGACCTCCCGCGGCGGTGCGTGGGGCTCGACGGGGCGGCTGATCTGCTCGCCACGATGGCAGGCGACCGCGACGATGTCCCGCCCGTGCACGGGGTGGTGACGCCTTGACCGAGGCTCGTGTCCCGCGGCTGCCGGTGGAAGAGGCCAAGGCCGCCGCCGATCAGGCTGGCGTACCCGACTACATGGCAGAACTGAGCATCTTCCAGGTGCTGCTGAACCATCCGACGCTGGCCCGGGCGCTCAACGATCTTCTCGCGACGATGCTGTGGCACGGCGCGCTCGACCCCAGGCTGCGGGAATTGGTCATTATGCGGATCGGCTGGCTGACCGCGTGCGACTACGAGTGGACCCAGCATTGGCGGGTCGCTTTCGGGTTGGGCGTGCCTGCCGAGGACCTGCTCGGTGTGCGGGACTGGTCGACCCACGATGGTTTCGGTGCCGCGGAGCGAGCGGTGCTCGCCGCCACGGACGAAGTGGTGCGCGACGGTGCGGTGAGCGCGCAGACGTGGGCGGCGTGTGAGCGGGAACTCGGCGCGGATTCAGCCGTGCTGATCGAGTTGGTCACCGCGATCGGAGCGTGGCGGATGATCGCCTCGATCCTGCACAGCCTCGAAGTGCCCCTCGAGGACGGCGTCTCCAGTTGGCCGCCGGAGGGTCAGCCGCCGAGTCGGTAGGTCTGCACCGCGTGGGCGACGACGTTGCCGTCGGCGTCGGTGGCGGTGATTTCGGTGAAGGTGAGTTCCTTGCGCCTGCGCACGATGCGGGCGCGGCAGATCAGATCGGATTGCTTGGCG
>JAVRPX010000693.1:0-3805 GCA_032161985.1 Mycobacterium sp. | reverse complement strand
CCAGCAGCGCCGGAGCGTTGGCCTCCAGCGGTGTGTACTTGAAGTGCTCGTCGATGAGGTGGAACCCCGCAAGGAAGTCGGCGAACCGCTCGCGGCCGATGGTCGCCATCACCGACAGGCCGATCGCGCTGTCCACCGAGTAGCGTCCGCCGACCCAGTCCCAGAAGCCGAACATGTTGTCGGTGTTGATGCCGAAGTCGTCGACCAGCTTCTTGTTCGTCGAAACGGCGACGAAATGCTTGGACACCGCGGAGTCGCCGAGCGCGTCGGTAAGCCAGCGGCGTGCTGCGGTCGCGTTGGTCAGCGTCTCCAGCGTGGAGAAAGTCTTCGACGCGACGATGAAAAGCGTTGTGGCGGGGTCGAGCCCATCGAGTTTGGCCACCAGATCGGCGGGATCGACGTTGGAGACGAACCGCGCCGAGATGCCTGCATCGGCGTAGTGGCGCAGCGCGTTGTAGACCATCACCGGGCCCAGGTCCGAACCGCCGATGCCGATGTTGACGACGGTCTTGATGCGTTCCCCGGTGGCGCCCGTCCACTCGCCGCTGCGCAGCCGGTCGGTGAAGTCGCCCATCTTGTCCAGCTCTGCGTGCACGTCCTCAACGACGTTCTGGCCGTCGACGATCAGCTCCTCGCCGCGCGGCAGCCGCAGTGCGATGTGCAGCACGGCGCGGTTCTCCGAGGTGTTGATGTGGACGCCGGAGAACATCGCGTCGCGGCGCTGCTCCAGCCCTGCGGTGCGGGCCAGGTCGATGAGCAGCTTCAGCGTCTCCCGCGTGACCCGGTGCTTGCTGTAGTCGATGTAGAGATCGCCGACCGTCAGCGCCAACTCGGTGCCGCGTCCTGGGTCTTCGTCGAAGAACTCGCGGAGGTGTTTGTCGCCGATCTCGTCGTGATGCTGCTGCAGGGCGCTCCATGCGGGAGTGGCGGCGATATCGAGGATCTGCTGAGTATCGGCGGTCATGTTTTCGACCCTAGTGCGGGCTTGACTTCCGAGGTGTAAATGATTGATGTATGGACACCACCGCGCTGTTGAAGTCAGTCCCCACCGGTCTTTGGATCGGCGGCGAGGAACGCGAAGCCAAGTCGACATTCAACGTGCTCGACCCCTCCGATGACCAGGTCTTGATGGCCGTCGCCGACGCGACCGCCGACGACGCGACCGCCGCACTGGACGCCGCATGCGCGGTGCAGGCGGAATGGGCGGCCACCCCGCCCCGCGAGCGCGGCGAGATCCTGCGCGCGGTGTTCGAGAAGATCACCGAACGCGCCGAGGACATCGCCACCCTGATGACCCTGGAAATGGGCAAGGTCGTCGCCGAGAGCATGGGTGAGGTCAAGTACGGCGCGGAGTTCTTCCGTTGGTTCGCCGAGGAGGCGGTGCGCATCGGCGGCCGGTACACCCCGAAACCGGCAGGCGACGGCCGCATCATCGTCACCAAGGGGCCGGTCGGCCCGTGCTACGCGATCACGCCGTGGAACTTCCCGCTGGCCATGGGCACCCGCAAGATCGGACCGGCGTTCGCGGCGGGCTGCACGATGATCGTCAAGCCTGCGCAGGAGACGCCGCTGACGATGTTGCTGCTCGCCAAGCTGATGGCCGAGGCGGGCCTGCCGAAGGGTGTGCTGTCGGTGCTGCCGACCAGCAGCCCAGGACCGGTCACCGAGGCGCTGATCGACGACGGCCGGCTGCGCAAGCTGACGTTCACCGGTTCCACCGGCGTTGGCAAGGCGCTGGCCAAGCAGGGCTCGGACAAGCTGCTGCGGCTGTCGATGGAGTTGGGCGGAAACGCGCCCTTCGTGGTGTTCGACGACGCGGACGTGGACGCCGCGGTCGACGGCGCGATCCTGGCCAAGATGCGTAACGGCGGCGAGGCCTGTACCGCGGCCAACCGCTTCCACGTCGCCAACTCCGTTCGCGAGGAGTTCACCGAGAAGCTGGTCAAGCGGATGAGCGAGTTCACACTCGGCAAGGGCCTCGACTCGTCGTCGACGCTGGGCCCGCTGATCAACTCCAAGCAGGTCGCCACGGTCGAAGACCTGGTGTCCGACGCGGTGTCGCGCGGTGCGACCGTCGCCGTCGGCGGCGTCGCCCCTGGCGGGCCCGGCAACTTCTACCCGGCGACGGTGCTGGCCGACGTGCCGGCCGATGCCCGCATCCTCAAGGAGGAGGTGTTTGGACCCGTCGCACCGATCACCGGCTTCGACACCGAGGAAGAGGGCGTCGCCGCGGCCAACGACACCGAGTACGGGCTGGCGGCCTATATCTACACCCAGTCACTGGACCGTGCCCTGCGGGTGGCCGAGGGTATCGAGGCCGGAATGGTCGGAGTCAACCGCGGCGTGATCTCCGATCCGGCCGCCCCGTTCGGTGGCGTCAAGCAGTCCGGCTTCGGCCGCGAGGGCGGCTACGAGGGCATCGAGGAGTACCTCGACACGAAATACATCGCGCTCACGAAGTAGCGGGCGCGCCTTCCGGATTCGGCGGTGAGGGACCCCTAAACTTCGCGCAGTGCGCCCGGTCCGTGTCGCCCCGCGCCGGCATGGCGCTCGGTCTAAGGGCATTCCCGCGCTTGACGGCATTCGCGCCGTCGCGGTCGGGCTCGTCCTCGCCGAGCACGGTGGCATCCCCGGTGTTCCCGGCGGATTTCTGGGTGTCGACGTTTTCTTCGTTCTCAGCGGATTCCTGATCACCTCGCTGTTGCTCGACGAGCACCGCAACACTGGGCGAATCGGCGTCGCCGGCTTCTGGATCCGGCGCGCCCGCCGGTTGTTGCCGGCGCTGATCGTGATGGTGCTCGCGGTGGTCGCGGCGCGTGAACTGTTCTCGCCCGAGTCCACCGCGACGCTGCGCGACGATGCCGTCGCCTCGTTCTTCTGGGTGTCCAACTGGGCGTTCGTCGCGCAGCGGACCGACTACTTCGCGCAGGGCACGCCCCCCTCGCCGCTGCAGCACACCTGGTCGCTGGGTGTCGAGGAGCAGTACTACATTCTTTGGCCACTGTTGTTGATCGCGATCGCCGCGCTTTTTTGGGCGCGACTTCGACTGGCGGTTTTCGTGCTGGCCACCGCCGGGGTCGTCGCGTCGGCCGTCGCGGCGATCGTGCTCACCACCGACGCGTCGCTGAACCGGATCTACTTCGGCGCCGACACCCGCGCACAGGCGCTGCTGGTCGGTGCCGCCGCGGCCGCCCTGCTGGTGCGCGACTGGTCAGTGCTCAATGACGGCGGCACCCTGATTCGGACGCGGTGGGGTCACGTGGTCGCCCGAATCCTGCCGTTCATCGGTCTGGCGGTGTTGGCGGCGGCGGCCCACTACGCGACTGGTGAGATTCGAGATTTCCGCAGTGGGCTGCTGATCGTGGTGGCGCTGGCCGCGGTCCTCGTCGTCGCGCCGGTGGCGTTGGACCAGGGTGGGCCCGTCGCGCGCATGCTGGCGTTGCGGCCGCTGGTGTGGTTGGGCGCCATCTCATACGGCGTCTACCTGTGGCACTGGCCGATCTTCTTGGCGCTCAATGGGGAACGCACCGGCTGGTCGGGTTGGCCGCTGTTCGCGATCCGGTGTGCGGCGACGGTCGCGGTGGCCACGACGTCGTGGTGGCTGCTGGAGCAGCCCATCCGCAGATGGCGGCCGGTGATCGTGCCGATGCTGCCTTTGGCGGGCGCCACGGCGGCCACGGCGGCTGCGATAACGATCCTTGTGTTGCCTGTCGGCGCCAAACCCGCCGACCTGCCCGTTGGTCCCGACGTCGACTCCGCGGCGCTGGTCTCACCCGAGGTGCCGGTCGAGGTGAAATCGCCGTCG
>JAVRPX010000692.1:0-10923 GCA_032161985.1 Mycobacterium sp. | reverse complement strand
CATTCGCGATGCCCAGCGCGACGGCACCTGGCAGCGACTCAAGGCGTGCGCGAACGATGACTGCCAGTGGGCGTTCTACGACCGGTCGCGCAACCACGGCGGCACGTGGTGCGAGATGGCGTCGTGTGGCAACAAGCTGAAGAACCGCGCGTTCCGCGCTAGAAGCAAGGCGGCGCCGCGCTGACGTAGGCGGTCAGGTCGACAGGTGCCAGACCACGGCGGCGGCCAGCGCACCCATCCCGTTCAGTGACCAGTGCAGCGCGATCGGGGCGATCAGGCTGCCGCTGCGCCTGCGCAGCCAGGTGAACACGAAGCCTGCAAACGCCGTCGCCGCCACCGCCAGCACCACGCCGGCTACGGTTCCGAGCAAGCCGCCGCCGAACAACCGGGTGAAGCCGACATTGCTACTGGTCAGGCCCAGCGACGTGGCGATGTGCCACAGCCCGAAGAGCAGCGAGCCCGCGGCTGCCACACCCCGAAAACCCCACGCGCGGTTCAGCGCGCCGTGCAGCACACCGCGGAATGCCAGCTCCTCGGGGATCACAGTTTGCAGCGGGATGATGATCATCGAAGCGATCAGCGCGCCGGACACCGTTGCGTAGTTGTTGTTCATGAACATGTCGCGCGTCCACGGCAGCAGCGCGCCGACAGCGATCACCGAAGCTACGACCGCAACCGCGGCCACGGCATAGCCCGCACCGGCTTTCCAGTGCTCGCGGCCCAGCCCGAGCTCGGCCCAGCCAAGGCCCCGCGAACGCACCAGGATGAGCAAGCCGACCGCGGCCGCAGGCACGGTGGCGATGCTCGCCCACGGCGTCGTGAAATGCGCGATCAGGTTCGTGAGCGCCAGCACGACCACAACCACGCCGATATCGACATAGGCACGGAAATGGTGCAGTGCGGATAGCTGTGCGACCAGCGGGTGGGGATGCGGGGCTACCACGGCTTGGTCGGACATAACCCGGCCAGTGTACCTGCGCATCTTCTTGGCGAATTGTTGGCGAGCTCGCTGCGATATCACCAGCATGCGTGTTCGAGGAGGAGGGTGACCAGTTGTCGGGGATCGGTGATTTGCGGGAGGTGGGAGCTGTCGATCTCGGCGTAGGTCCATGCCGGATTCGACTGCGCGTATCTGCGAACGCATCAAATCCGGGGTGCGGCCACCGTGAGCGGATATAGAGCCGAGGCGGCATGTCCACGTCAGGGATCCGAAGCTGCACCGGCTCGGTGAAATGCCCGAATGGCGTCGGGCATAGCCGCGGCAGCGCCCATCGCAGGTCGGCCTCGTCGCTCACCTCCCAGGCGGTGGGGATGAACTCCTCCCACGGCGTTCCGGAGAAGCGGGGCGGTAGCCAGCCGTCGCCCTCTGACTACACCATTCCCGCATGGCTCGCCGACGGTCGGGTGAGATCAGGTCGACCACACTCTGGCCGTCGCGTGGCACGAAGGCATCCAGGTAAACGACCCGGTCGATCCGGTCGGATACCCGGTCGGCCACGCCCGTGATCACGGCCCCAGATGAGCTGTTGCCCACCAGTCCTCGTAGAACAATACGTTCACGACGTCGTCGATATTGGTTCCGAGGGTGACCCGCGGCGTCGCCTGGTGGGCGCGTTCGCCGAGGCCGGGGAGCGTCGGCGTATGGACGAGGTGTCCCGCTGCGCGGAGTAAAGGAATGATCTTTCGCCAGCACCAGCCACCAAACCAGGCGGGATGAACCAGTACGAACGTTCGCATCGCGATCACCTCCGTGACGGGCAGCGACCGGGCCGAAGGACCGTAAGGTCTCACCAATCCCAAGTCCAGTTAGCGATGTCGGGGTCGTCCTCGCCGTGCTCCCGCGTGTAGCGGCGAGCGGCCAGCCGGGTGTCGAGCATCCGCTGGCGCAGCACAGCGGCCCGGTTGGCCAGCCCCTCGACTCGGTCGATGACGTCGATGACGAGATGGAACCGGTCCAGGTCGTTGAGCATCACCATGTCGAACGGTGTCGTCGTGGTGCCTCGCTCTTTGAACCCGCGCACGTGCATCTGCGCGTGATTGGCCCGCCGGTACGTCAGCCGGTGAATCAGCCAGGGGTAGCCGTGGTAGGCGAAGATCACCGGCTTGTCGGTGGTGAACAGGGAGTCGAACTCGTGATCCGACAGCCCGTGCGGGTGCTCGGAATCCGGTTGCAGTCGCATGATGTCGACGACGTTGATCACACGCACCGCCAACTCGGGAAGTTCGCACCGCAAGATGTCCGCGGCAGCCAGCGTCTCGAGCGTCGGGATGTCGCCAGCGCACGCCAGCACCACGTCGGGCTCCCCGGTGGCGGTGCCCGCCCACTCCCAGATGCCCAGGCCGCGAGTGCAGTGCGCGATCGCGGAGTCCATGTCCAGGTAGGTCAACGCGGGCTGCTTACCGGCCACGATGACGTTCACGTAATCGCGGCTGCGCAGGCTGTGATCGGCCACCGACAGAAGCGTGTTGGCGTCCGGCGGCAGATAGACCCGCACCACCTCGGGACGTTTGTTGGCGACATGATCGATGAAGCCAGGATCCTGATGCGAGGCCCCGTTATGGTCCTGACGCCAAACATGCGATGTCAGAAGGTAATTCAGCGACGCTATCGGGCGCCGCCACGGCAGCTCCCGGTTGCGGGTCAGCCATTTGGCGTGCTGGTTGAGCATCGAGTCGACGATGTGCACGAACGCCTCGTAGCAGTTGAACAACCCGTGTCTGCCGGTGAGCAGGTACCCCTCCAGCCAGCCCTGACACAGATGCTCGGAGAGCACTTCCATCACGCGGCCTTCCGGCCCGAGGTTCTCGTCGTCGGGCCCGGTCTCGGCCAGCCACGCCTTGTCGGTCGACTCGAACACCGCCGAGAGCCGGTTCGACGCGGTCTCGTCGGGCCCCATCAAGCGGAACCGGTCGGGATTGCGGACGATCACGTCGCGCAGGAACGTGCCCAGCACGCGGGTGGCTTCGGCGGTTTCCACTGCCGGGTTGGCCACAGCGACGGCGTAATCGGTGAAGTCGGGTAAGTCGAGATCCCGCAGCAGAAGTCCGCCGTTGGCGTGCGGGTTCGCACTCATCCTGCGATGCCCGCTGGGAGCCAGCGCCCGCAGTTCGGACCGAAGCACGCCGTGCTCATCGAACAGCTCCTCCGGACGGTAGCTGCGCATCCATTGCTCGAGCTGCGCCATGTGCTCGGGGTTGGTGTGTGTCTCGGACAGCGGAACCTGATGCGATCGCCAGGTGCCCTCGATCTTCTTGCCGTCCACCACTTTCGGGCCCGTCCAGCCCTTCGGAGTGCGCAGCACGATCATCGGCCACAGCGGTCGGCCCGTCTCGCCGTCCAGCCGCGCGGCCTGCTGGATGGCGCCGATCTGATCGAATGCCTCGTCGAACGCGGTGGCCAGCTGCTGGTGCACGTTGGCGGGGTCGTCACCGGCGACGGTGATAGGCCGGTAGCCATAACCGAAGAAGAGCGATTCGAGTTCGTCCTGCGGGATGCGGGCCAGCACCGTCGGGTTGGCGATCTTGTAGCCGTTGAGGTGCAGGATCGGCAGCACCGCGCCGTCTGTCGCGGGGTTCAGGAACTTATTGGAATGCCAGCTCGCGGCGAGCGGACCGGTTTCGGCCTCGCCGTCCCCGATCACGCACGCGACCACCAAGTCCGGGTTGTCGAAAGCGGCGCCGTAGGCGTGCACCAGCGCATAACCGAGCTCGCCGCCTTCGTGGATCGAACCCGGCGTCTCCGCGGCGACGTGACTTGGCACTCCTCCGGGAAATGAGAACTGGCGGAACAACTTTCGCAGTCCGTCGACGTCTTCGGAGATACCCGAATAGACCTCGCTGTACGTGCCCTCCAGATAAGCGTTGGCCACCAGCCCGGGACCACCGTGGCCCGGACCGGTGACATAGATGACGTTGAGGCCCCGATGGCGGATGACGCGGTTGAGGTGCGCGTAGACGAGGTTCAGCCCAGGTGTGGTGCCCCAGTGTCCGAGCAGGCGCGGCTTGATGTGCTCGGGCGCCAGCGACTGGCGCAGCAACGGGTTGTCTAACAGGTAGATCTGGCCCACCGACAGGTAATTGGCAGCCCGCCAGTACGCGTTGATCAGGTTGAGTTCAGCGTCGGAGAGTGTGGGGGACAGGGCTTGGGCGGTCACTTGGTCATCATCGCTTCGGTCGGTGAACAGCAGGTAGGGCCCTAGTACCCGAACCGTGGAACCTCAAGCACTAGCCTGACGGTCGTGCTGGGATTTGCGGTGCCGCAGTTCGGAGAGTCCGCCCACCTGGATGCCGGAGAGCTTGCCCGCTTCGCATCGACGGCCGAACGACTCGGCGCCGACAGCCTCTGGGTAGGGGATCGCCTGCTGGCCGCCGTCCATCCGACGGTTGGCTACGCAGGAAAGGAAACAATCCCCGACCAATTTCGCACCAACCTCGATCCGTTCATCGCGTTGACGGTGGCGGCGACCGCGACCACCACCGCGCAGCTGGGCAGCAGCGTGTTCGTCGCGCCGTGGTATCCGCCCGTTCAGCTGGCCCGGCAATTGACGAGTATCGACGTGATCAGCGGCGGCCGGCTACTGCCCGGATTCGGCATCGGGTGGTCGCCCGACGAGTATCAGGCCGCCGGTGCGCCGTTCGCGCGGCGTGGCGCGCAACTGGATGAACTGCTGGATGTGCTCGATGCGCTGTGGACGGCAAACCCTGTTCAGCACGAAGGCACGCGCTGGTCGATTCCCGAATCGTGGGTGGACCTCAAACCGGTGCAGCGGCCGCGCCCGCCGGTCTATCTGGGTGCGTTCACGCGACCGGGGTTGAAGCGGATCGGAACGCGGGGCGACGGCTGGATGGCGGGAGTGCGGGTGCCCGGCGGAGTGCACCTCGAGGCGCTGAACTGGCAACGCGGGGCGATCGACGACGCGGCCCTGGCCGCCGGGCGAGATCCGTCGGACATCCACACCTATGTCCGGATAAACGTCGCCGAAGGCACTCCGGTGGACAAGGTCGCCGACGCCCTGCAGGTGCTGGGCGCCAACGGCTACCCCGACGCGTTCGTCGACCTGATGTACGCGGTGACCGGAACCGACGCCCAACTGGACTGGGTGGAACGGCTGCTGGCCCAGTGAGCAACGAACTGCTCCACGCGCTTCGGGTGCTCGATCTCGGCGGCGCCGAATCCGACGCCGTCAGCCGGCTCTTCGCCGACCTCGGTGCCGATGTACTGAAAATCGAACCGCCCGCCGGCAGCCCGGCGCGCCACGCGCCACCCAGCGTGGCGGGCGCCAGCATTCCGTTCGCACTGCACAACGCCAACAAGCGCAGCGCGGTGCTGGACCCGGACAGCGCGGGCGACCGTGACCGGTTGATCGAGTTGGCAGGCGCCGCCGACATCGTGGTGGACGGTGGAAATCCCGCGGGGGCGGCCGCATTCGGGACATCGTGTGTGGCACTGGCCGAGCAGTTCGAGCATCTGGTTGCGTTGTCGGTTACCGATTTCGGCGCGACAGGCCCGTATGCGTCGTGGCGGGCTACCGATCCGGTGCTGTACGCCATGTCGACCGCGCTGTCCCGGACCGGGCCGACCGCGGGAACACCGGTGCTGCCGCCGTCGGGGGTCGCGTCCGCCACCGCGGCTGTGCAGGCAGCATGGGCTGCACTCGTCGCGTACTATCACCGGTTGCAGTGCGGCACAGGAGAATACGTCGACTTTTCGCGGTTCGAGGGGGTTGTCCAGACTCTCGATCCGCCGTTCGGCACGGAGGGCCAGGCGGCCGTCGGCCTGAAGCGGTCCAGCGAGTTGTGGCGTGGTAGGCCGCGCAATCAACAGCTATACCCGATCTTTCCATGCAAGGACGGATACGTACGGATCTGCCTGCTGTCGCCGCGGCAGTGGCGAGGCATGCACGGGTGGCTGGGCGAGCCTGAGCAGTTCGCCGATCCGAAATTCGACACCATCGCGGCGCGATACGCCGCGTCACGCGAACTCAACGCCGCGATCGCGGATCTCGTCGCCGCCCAGACGATGGCCGACCTGGTCACCGAGGGACAACGTCGTGGGATACCGATTGCGGCAGTGCTCACACCTGCGGAGGCGTTGTCCTCGGCGCATTTTCGCGAAGTCGGGGCGCTCGCCGACGTCGAACTAGCCCCTGGCGCCGGCGTGTCCATTCCCGTCGGGCCTTTCGTGGTCGACGGTGAGCGTGCCGGCTACGCCAGGGCGGTGCCATCGGTCGGTACGGACGAAGCCGCATGGGCGACAAGACCTTCCGTCGCCTCGTCGGCAGGCGGAACCGCGAGCAGGCCGTTTGCGGGCATGCGGATCCTCGACCTCGGCGTGATCGTGGCAGGCGGGGAGCTGGGCCGGCTGTTCGCCGACCTCGGTGCGGAAGTCATCAAGATCGAAAGCGCCGCGTATCCCGACGGGCTGCGGCAGACGCCGCCGGGCCAGGTGACGAGCAGATCGTGGGCGTTGGCCCACCGCAACGAGTACGGCCTCGGACTGGACCTGCGGCATCCGTCGGGCGCTAAGCTATTCGAGACGCTTATCACGGGTGCCGACGCCGTGTTCGCCAATTTCAAGCCGGGAACGCTTGCGTCGCTGGGGTTTTCCTACGAACGGCTACGAACGCTCAACTCGCGAATCGTGCTCGCCGAGAGCAGCGCGTTCGGGGCCACCGGCCCGTGGAGCGAACGGATGGGCTACGGCCCGTTGGTCCGGGCCACCACAGGCGTTACGTGGCAGTGGACCTCCGAGGATGCCCCGCGGGGGAGCTTCTACGACGCCACCACGGTTTTTCCCGATCACATTTCAGCCAGGATCACAGCGATAGCCGCGCTCGCGGCGGTCATTGGTCGTCATCGCACCGGAACCGGTGCGCACGTCCATATTTCGCAGGCAGAAGCGGCGGTGAACCAGCTCGCGACCGCCTACGTCGCAGAGGCCGCCCGCGCTGCACGCCTTTCGGTGGCCGACGACTCCGCGGTGCATGCGGTCTATCCGTGTGAAGGCGACGACGAGTGGTTGGTGATTTCGCTGCGGTCAGACGCCGACTGGGTTGCGCTGGCCGCGGTGATGGGCCGCGACGCCCTTCCGCGTGACCGTGCCGAGCTCATTGCCGCGGTCTCGGAGTGGACGGCCAGCCGGGACAAGACCACGGTCGCCCAGGAACTGCAGGGCGCGGGAGTGCCCGCCGCACCGATGTACCGCGCCGTCGACGTTCTGGCCGATCCGCAGATCACCTTCCGAAAGGTGTTCAGCGAGATGACCCATCCGCTCCTAGACGCGCCGATGCCCACCGAGACCGGCCCGGCGCCCTATCTCCACATTGCACCCGCCGAGCTTCGGCCCGCGCCGATGCCCGGTGAGCACACCCGCGAGATCTGTCAGAAGCTGCTCGCGCTTGACGCCGACGAGACCGATCGGCTGATCAGCGAAGGTGTCTTGTTCACTCACCAAGGGAGTTCGTGATGGCGGGGCAATCCATCGACCCCAGGACGCCGGTGCTCATCGGCTACGGCCAGGTCAACCAACACGACGATCATCCAGGGGTGGAGCCGGTGGACCTGATGGTGGCGGCCGCCCGCGCCGCCGCGGATCCACGCGTGCTCGAGGCCGTCGACTCGGTCCGCGTCGTCAACGTGTTGTCCTGGCGCTACCGCGATCCGGGCCTGCTGCTGGCCCAGCGGCTGCGCGCCAAGAACGCCGCGACGCGATACACCGGGGTTGGCGGGAATGTCCCACAGTCGCTGGTCAACCAGGCGTGCCTTGAGATCCAGGCCGGCCGCGCCGACGCGGTGCTGATCGCTGGCGCCGAAACCTGGCGTACCCGAACGCGATTGCGTGCGAGCGGCGCCAAGCCCGACTGGACGAGTCAAGACGAGTCGATCCCGATGGCCGAGCGTTTCGACGAGGACATGCAGATGGCCGGTGACGCAGAGATCCGGATCAAGCTGGACCGACCCGCCTACGTCTATCCCATGTTCGAGCAGGCGCTGCGCATCGCCAACGGCGAGTCCGCGAACGAGCACCTGCGCCGCATCGGCGAGCTGTGGTCACAGTTCAGCGGGGTGGCGGCGAAGAACCCGCACGCGTGGAGCCGAGAGCCGCTGGCGCCGCATCAGATCTGGCAGTCCAGCCCGCACAACCGGATGATCAGCTGGCCCTACACCAAGCTGATGAACTCCAACAACGTGGTCGATCAGGGTGCGGCGCTGGTATTCACGTCGGTCGACAGAGCGACCTATCTGCAAATTCCTTCCGAGCGTTGGGTTTTTCCGTACGCGGGCACGGATGCGCACGACACCTACGCCATCGGCGAGCGGGCGGAGTTCCACCGTTCGCCTGCGATCAGGATTGCGGGGCAGCGGGCGCTGCAACTGGCAGGCGTGGGCGTCGACGACCTCGACTTGATCGACGTGTACTCGTGCTTCCCGTCGGCGGTGCAGGTGGCCGCCAACGAAATGGGGCTGCCGGTCGGCGACCCGAGCAGGCCGCTGACAGTCACCGGCGGCCTGACCTTCGCAGGCGGGCCGTGGAACAACTACGTCACCCACTCGATCGCGACGATGGCCGAGCGCCTGGTCGCCAACCCCGGTCAACGCGGGCTCATCACCGCCAACGGCGGTTATCTGACCAAGCACAGTTTCGGCCTGTACGGCACCGAGCCCCCGACTCACGAGTTCCGTTGGCAAGATGTGCAATCCGACGTTGATCGAGAGCCGACTCGGACCGCTGTCGTCGAGTGGTCGGGTGTTGGGACGGTCGAGTCGTGGACCACACCGTTCAACCGGACCGGTTCGGCGGAGAAGGCCTTCGTTGCGGTACGCACTCCCGAGGACTCACGGGTACTCGCGGTCATCCCCGATCCGGCGGAGGCCGAAGCCACCATTCGCGACGACATCGCGGGCGTCAAGGTACAGGTCAACAACGACGGCACCGCGACACTGGTCTAGACCTAGACCTAGACCAGATCGGCCAGCAGTCCGTCCATCCGCTGGCGCACCACCACTTCCGAACCGGGACCGACGATCGCGTGCACCCGGTCGGCCTCGACGGCTCCGATGGCGGCCTGCGCCACTACCGCGGGGCTGATCGCGCCCGCAGGCATGCCACCCGCGCCATCGGGCGTGGACGCCGCGCCCGGCGGCACGAGTCTCGCCGAATTGGCTCCGAGCGGGGTGTCCACCAGCCCGGGGCACAGCACCGTCGCACCCAAAAGTGTTGATACCGAACGCAGTTCTGCGTTCAGCGTCTCAGTCAGCCCCACGACGGCGTGCATGGTGGCGTTGTAGGGGGCCAGCGTGGGCAGCGGCATCAACCCGCCCGCGGAAGCGGTGTTGAGGAAATGGCCGGAGTCCTGCGCGATGAACAGCGGGGCAAAGGTGCGCACACCGTTGACCACACCGATCAGCTTGACGTCGATCAGCCACCGCCACGTCTGTTGTCGCTGCTCCCACGTCGGAGCCTGTTCACACACCACCCCGGCGTTGTTGCAGACGAGATCGACGCGGCCGAACCGTTCGACGGTCGCGTCGGCCAGCGCGTCCAGGTCCGCGTCGACGCGGACGTCCGCCCGCACGCCAGCCGCATGCCCAGGCCGGCCCGCCAGCGCGTCTACGGCGACGGGGATCGCATCCTCGCGGATGTCCGCGACCATCACGTTCACGCCGCGCCGCACCAACGCGTCGGCTATCGCGAAGCCGATGCCGCTGGTGCCGCCGGTCACTACAGCGACCTGTCCCTTCTCGATCCTCACGCCGGTCCGCCTTTCGAGTCAGGGCGCGTTAACGGGCACGTCCGTGTATTGCGGGGTGTATCCGTCCGCGGAGAAGGTGAAGCCCTTGCCGCTGGTCTCGCTCTGACAGGACACGCCGGACTCCTGCACGTTGCAGCGGAATCCGGCCGCCGCCAGGATTCTGTTGAACTGCAACGCGTTCGCCGGACCAGGCACCAGCGAGAACTCCGGCTGATCTAGCTCGACGAACTGCGGGTCACCGTCGCGGTCGACGGCGATCGCGTTCGTCCCGTCGGGTTCATCGGGGATGCCGAGGCCGGATTGCCAGCTGCTCGACGCCTGACAGCCCGCCTTGGTGTGCGTCAGAATCGCGCACCGCCACTTGCCGCTCGGGGTGGTGAAGTAATAGCCGGTGGTATCGCCGACATGCCCGACGTAGTCGAACGCGTTGACGAGGTGTGCGTTGCTTGGCGGTGCCGACGGCGTCGCGGCCGGGGCTGCGGTGGCAGTCTGGGCGGGCGACTCACCGGTGTTGACCACGGTTACATCGGAACAGCCGGCGACGGCCAGCATCGCGACCGTCGCCGCAGACAGCGCGCCCAGGTTTCGGCGGATCAAGCCGCACCCAACGGTGCGCGGGACCGGATCAGCGACTTGATGTCGTCAAGTCCCTCCCAGATGTTCACGTTCATTCCGGCAAGTACCCGATCGTCGCCGTCGAGCCAGAACGCGGTGAACTCGCGCTTCGCGACGTCACCGCGAAACACCACTTTCTCGTAGCGCGGCGCGTGGCCGACGTACTCCATGCCGAGGTCGTACTGGTCGGTGAAGAAGTACGGGAGTTCGTCGTATTCGGCCGGCTTGCCGAGCATGCCGGCCGCGGCGACTGCGGGCTGCTTGAGCGCGTTGGCCCAATGCTCGGTGCGGATGCGGGTGCCGAACAGCGGGTGCTCGGCGGCCGCGATGTCGCCGACGGCGAAGATGTCGGGGTCGCTGGTACGCAGCGACGAATCGACCAGCACGCCGCCGACGCCACGGGCCAGACCCGCCTGCTCGGCGACCGCCAGGTTGGGGGCCGCGCCGACGGCGACAAGGACGGCGTCGGCGTCGACGGTGGACCCGTCGCCGAGCTTCAGCCCGGTGGCTTTGGCGCCTGAAGTGGTGATTTCCTGCACGGTTGCGCCTAGCCGAA
>JAVRPX010000691.1:0-2732 GCA_032161985.1 Mycobacterium sp. | reverse complement strand
GGTTAAGACTCGATGGCTGGGCGTTACCGTTCATTCACTTTGAACCGGGGCGGCTGTGAGGTCGGTGCGGATCTGCCGGCGGAAGCCACACCCCTTCGTCGTCGACACCCAACTCCCCAACGTCGCGGGTGAATACGTCGATTACGGCACGCACCGCCGGATTGTCTTCTCTCCGGCGCCAGACGAGCGACCACGTCCACAGCGGTGTTGGGCGGACCACCGGACGCCGCACCAGCCCGCTGGGCTCCTGCGTATTCTGTCCCTTCGGGTTGTTCAGCACGGGTCTGCGGAGCCTGCGTATGTGCTCGAAAAATGTTGGGCCGGTGACCCCTCCGTCATCGACCCGCACGATGCGCGCGCCCGTGTCGGCGGCGAACTGCTCCGCATAGCGATTCCATGACGACCAGGTCGCCTCGTCGGCGTCCAGTAGCACCAGTGTGTCCCTGGCCTCGACCGGCGACGTGTCCGAACCTGCGGACAGCGCATAGAGCCGGTCCACTCCGATCAGATGAGCGTCAAGGGAGAGCGACGCGAGATCCGCTGTCTGCACCCAGCAGATCGCGAGGTCAAGGTTTCCGTCGGCGACCCGGGCGGCCTGCGTGTGCGACGGCATGACCCAGGTGTCGACGCGCAACTGTGCCACGCCCGCTGCTCGTTCGGCCCAGTCCGCGGGACACCAGTTCACATAACCGATCCGCACCGGTTCGGACGTGACGAGGCCTGCTGCACGCCTGCGCAACTCGTCGGCCTGATCGATCAGCGTGCGGGCGTGCGGCAGCAGTGCCGCGCCGCTCGCGGTCAGGGTGACGGAGCGTCGGTCGCGGTCGAACAGGCGGACCTTCAGGTCGCGTTCGAGCGCCTTGATCTGCTGAGAGAGCGACGGGCCCGCGATACGCAAGCGCTCGGCCGCGCGACCGAAGTTCAACTCCTCGGCGACGGTCACGAAGTAGCGCAGCTGGCGCAGCTCCACCGGGCAAGCGTAGTGCAGTGAGAGTCAGCGCCTATCAGCAGCGAGCGAACCGGTCGTTCCGGCCGAGCATCGGCAGGGCGCAGTCTGCGTTGCAGCACACATCAGAACGACGAAGGGATCGGACAATGAGCAACTCGCAGCGCGTCGCGATCATCACGGGCGCCTCTCAGGGCATCGGCGAGAGCCTGGTGTCGGCGTACCGCAAGCTCGGTTACGCGGTGGTCGCCAACTCGCGCACCATCACCGAGAGCGACGACCCGATGGTGCTGACGGTGCCCGGCGACATCGCAGCGCCGGGCGTCGGACAGCGGATCGTCGACGCGGCGCTGGAACGGTTCGGCCGGGTCGACACCGTAGTGAACAACGCGGGGATCTTCATCGCCAAGCCATTCACCGAGTACACAGACGACGACTATGACGCGGTAACGGGAGTGAACACGCGCGGCTTCTTCGAGGTTTCGCGTGCCGCAGTGGCCGCGATGCTCCGCAACGGCGGCGGTCACGTGCTGAACATCTCCACCAGTCTGGTCGACCATGCCAACTCCGCGGTGCCCTCCGCGTTGGCGTCACTGACGAAGGGCGGGCTGAACGCGGTAACCAAGGCACTGGCAATCGAATACGCCGGCCGCGGCATTCGCGCTAACGCCGTCGCTCTCGGGGTGATACGCACCCCGATGCACGATCCAGCCTCCTACGACACCCTGGCGAAACTGCATCCGGTTGGTCGCCTCGGTGAGATCGACGATGTCGTCGACGCGGTTCTCTATCTGGAGGGCGCGCCCTTCGTCACTGGCGAGATCCTGCATGTGGACGGTGGTCAAAGTGCTGGGCACTGAAGAGATTCTGCGTTTCGTCCTCGACCAATGGAAGGCGGGCGTCGACGCACATGAACCGCAAAAGGTGGCCGCGGTGTTCACCGAGGACACGATTTTCCAGGGGCTCCGGCCATACATCGTGGGTCGCCAAGGCGTCGCCGACTACTACGACGCCCAACCGCGCGAAATGACGGTCACCTACAGGATTCTGGAAACTCGCAGGCCCGCAGAAGAATTGGTGCTCGGCTACGTTCGCGCCGACTTCGCGTTCCCGGACGGTCACACGGTAGGCCTGAACTTGGGCGTGCTCGTCACCCACGGCGACGACGGCTGGCGCATCCTGCACTACCAGGCGTCGCCCGCCATCTAGCTCAGCGCGGGGATCACCTTCTGCTCGAAGAGCTCGATGCCGGAGCGGTCGTAGGCGGCCTCGGGGAAGTACAGGATGGCGTACTCGCAGCCGAGTTCACGCATCCGCTGGAGCTTCTCCACCACCTGTTCCGGTGTGCCGCTGGCGGAATCAGGTGAAGTCACCGTGTTCAGCATGCCATCGACGGCAGCCTCGTTTGCCTTGGCGACCTGCCTGGTGCGCAACCGGGCGACCCGGTCCTTGACGTCGGCTTCCGACTCACCGATCACGGCGTTGAAATTGGCAGAACGCACAATTGCGTCGTAGTCAGTGCCTACGTCACGACAGTGGTCGGCGAGCACCTGCGACTTGTGCACGAACCCGTCGGGCTCGGAGGTGAAGTTGGTGTACTGCGCGTACTTGGCGGCGATGCGCAGCGTCACCTTCTCGCCGCCGCCTGCGATCCACAGTGGAGGACCACCGTCCTGCAACGGCTTTGGCTCAACAATGGCGCCATCGATCTCTTTGTAGTACTTGCCGTCGAAGCTGACCTGGCCGTCGCGCCAGGCGTCACGCATGATCCGCACACCCTCGTCGA
>JAVRPX010000690.1:0-6368 GCA_032161985.1 Mycobacterium sp. | reverse complement strand
CCGCCGCCGCCTGGAGCGCGACCTGCACGACGGCGCCCAACAACGGCTGGTATCGCTCGGACTGCAAACGCGGCTGGCAGAAGCGTCGGTGCCGCCGCAACTGGATATCCTTAAAACCCAACTGTCTCAAGTTGTTTCGGGTTTGACGGACATCTCAACAGACCTGCAGGAGATCTCGCGCGGAATCCATCCCGCGATCCTGTCCAAGGGCGGACTGGGTCCCGCGCTCAAGACACTGGCCCGCCGCTGCCCCGTCGCCGTTTCCCTCGACCTCAAGATCGACCGACACTTGTCTGACTCGATCGAAGTCGGCGCGTACTACATCGTGGCCGAGGCGTTGACCAACACGGCCAAGCATTCCCGCGCTTCCCAGGTGGAAGTGTGCGCAGAAGCCAAGGATGACGCCCTCTACCTGTCGATACGCGACGACGGAATCGGGGGCGCCGACATAGGCAAGGGCTCAGGACTTATCGGGCTCAAAGACCGAGCGGAGGCCCTCGGCGGACGGATGAGGATTGAGAGCCCAGCCGGAAATGGGACGTCGCTGAGCGTCACGATCCCACTCGACACTTCGTGAGGCTCGCATTTCCACAAGACGTCTCAGAAGGGCCGATCCACGCCGGGGACATACGGCACCTCGGGATCGGCGCCCACGTCGGCGGGCACCAGCGGATCCGGTCCATCCTCGAACGGAGTCGGGACGGGCTGCGATGACCAGCGTTGCGCGCCAAAACGTTCATGTCGTCACCGCTGACTCCCATTCCGGGTTGCCGCTATCAGGAATTCCGCCGTACCGCGGCGTAGGTGCTCTCGGCAGCTTTGAATCGGGCTAATGCTATTGCGGGATAGCGAGTTTAGCCTCTGACACCATGGCGTACGCATCGGCATCAATGGATGCGCGTGGTGGTCGAGGACCGACCGACTCCAATCACCCTGGCGCCCAGCGCATGAGCGGTTCCTGGTAGCGGGTAGTGCGACCCCCCGCTGACCGCAAGCACAGTTTGCGGCTGACAGTGATGACTCTCGACCCATCAACCGCGATTCTCAAGTCGAACGGTCGCACAAAGGGGTGAGACATGTCGCAAGCCGTGGTACACAACAGGCATCAGTCGGCACGGGTCGGTGCGCGAAGACGACCAGACGTGGTGTGGCCGCTCGGCGCCATCGGAGGCGCTCGCGCGCTGTTTCGGATCGTCGGACGCGCCGCGCTTGTGCAGACATATGAAGTCGCGCTGATGGCGTCCCTAGCCGCGACGGTGCCGTTGCATCTGGCCGGCAACCGTGTCGGCGCGAGAGTAAGTGCGCCGGCCGAATCACACTCCACATCCACGGCGCGCCCCGTGCTACTCGTGCATGGTCTCGGCGGCACGAAGTCAAGCTGGTCTTTCCTCGCGCGAACCCTCACTGCCCGAGGTCTGACCGTCGACGCGATCACGTACTCCCCATTCGGAACCTCGGTGGAGCAGGTCGCCGACCGGCTCGCCGTCAAGGTTGTGAGGCTGTTGTCTCAGACAGGGGCGGACAAGGTACATCTGGTCGGACACAGCCTGGGCGGTGTCGTCATCGCGCAGGCCATCGCAAGCGGTCGCCTGACCGGGCTGGTCGACACTGTCGTCACCCTCGCAGCACCCTTCGGGGGGTCGCCGTGGGCCAACCTGCTGCCATTCGGGGCGATTGTCTCGGCGCTGCGGCAAGGTTCTCCTCTGCTGCGAGGCATCGCGTCCGCTCCGGTACCGGACGGCATGCGCTGGGTGGCATTCACGGCAACGCACGACACGATCGTGCCCGGCCGCCGGTCGGTTCCTGCCCACGTCAACGTAGAGACCGTGACGGTAGGCGGCGTCGGCCACCTCGGGATGCTTGTGAGCCCGCAGGTTGTCGGCCGCATAGTCGCCGCGCTGTCAGCACACGGGTAGTCCGGCCCATTGCGGTCCGAGGAGCCGCCGCGCTGACGCGGCTCGTGGATCGGTAACGCGCGGTCGCCGCTGGCGGCACAGAGTCGTGCGCGGATTCCAGCTGGTGGGGGTGCCTTGGTGGGGTCAGCCGTGGAGACAGGGGTTCGCGAGAGGGCGATTCTGGAACGCAAGGCCGGGACGTGCCGGCCGTCGAAGGAGTGCGATCGTGCGGATCAAACGGAACTACATCTCGCTGCTGTTGGTGGCGGCGGCTGCCGGCGTGTCGACCGGTGCGGCACCGACGTCGTCGATCGTTGGACGGAGCGGATCGGCCGTGCCCGCATCCTCTCGAGTGGCGGGTCTGCCCGGTTACACCCACACCGAGGCCCTCATAGGCAGCGCGATCATGGTTGCACTGTTTCTTATTGTGCTGACCGCGCTGGCGGTTGGATGGTCGCGGCCACGGTGACGGCTCGGTGTGATCCCGGCGAACATCGGATGGTCTCGCATGAGGGTTATCCGCGGCTGAGTTGGATGGCTTTCACAACGAGCAGCACTGCGCTGACGATGAGGTAGCCGCGCAGGGCGAGCATGCCGAATCGGGTGCCGGCCGACCATGTGACGGGCTGCAACAGCGTCAACGGCGGCATCCGCCAGGTGGCGCGGTCGACTGCAGCGACCGCGTGTGAGAGGCGTTGGGGTCCCGTGGGTTTCGGTTGCCGACGGCTCAACCACCGCAGAGTCACCATGGCCGCGGCGGCGAGCACGACCAGGGCGACGGCGAGATAGCCGGCGACCGCGACGACGTCGAGGTGGGGGAACAAGGTGGTGGCCATCAGGATCCCTGACAACAGCAGCAAGACTCCGACGATGAGGCCGGCGACTGCGTTGAGCCACGGCCGGTTCACCCAGGGGCCCAGCACTTCTCGGTCGTTGCACAGCAGCAGCAGGAACACGCTCGCGCTGGGCAGCAACAATCCGGCCAGTGCCTGCACGGCGGTGGTGATCAACCCCAGCGGGGCGCCCGGGATGAGCACGATCGCCGCGGCGGCGGCGACCATCGCGGTGTAGGACAAGTAGAACTGTTTGGCGTCGCCGAATCCGCGGTGCAGTGAGTGTTTGAGCCCGAACACGTCCCCGAAGGCGTAACTAGTGGCCAGGGTGACCGCGGCGGCGCCGATGATGGAGGCGTCGAGCAGCACGATCGCGAATAGCGACCCGAGGATGGCGTTGTGTTCGCCAAGCAAGTGGGCGATGCCGCCGGCGTCGGTGAAACCCCCGCGCGTGTTGGTGGCGCGGGCGGCCCAGTCGCCGGTCATGATCAGCGCGGCCGCGCCGGTCACCACAACGACCGCACCGAGTACGGTGTCGGCGCGTTCGTAGCCGATGAATCGGGGGGTGATGCGTTTGTCGACAATGTTGGACTGCTGGAAGAACAGCTGCCAGGGCGCGACGGTCGTGCCGACGATTGCGATGACCAGCAACACCGCATTCGAGGTGATCCCGCCTGCCACGGTAGGCACGACGAAGGACTTCGCGGCGTGTCCCCAATTCGGGTGCGACAGTATGAGCATCGGGATCTGAAGCAGGGTGATCGCGATAAACACGAACATGGCGCGTTCCCAGCGGCGGAAGCTGCCGGTGGCCATGATCGCGACCAGCGCGACCGCGGCGGTCGGCACAGCCACGTATTTGGAGATACCAATGTAGGCGGCGGCCAGTGTGATACCGATGAATTCGGTGACGATGGTCAAGAAGTTCAGTAAGAACAGGTCGCCCACCGAGAACCAGCCCCAGCCGCGGCCGAAGCGTTCGTTGATCAACCGGGCGTGCCCGACCCCGGTCACCGCGCCCAACCGGACCACCATCTCCTGGTTCACGATCAGCACCGGGATCAACAGCAGCAGCACCCACAGCAGGGTGTAACCGTAGTTTTGTCCGGCCTGCGCGTAGGTGGCCACGCCGCCGGCGTCGTTGTCGCCGACCATCACGATCAAACCCGGCCCGATGATCGCGAGCAGGGTCGCTAGCCGGGTTTTCAATGAGCGTGGACGGTCCGGGTCGTTGACGTTGATCCGACCCAACGCGCCCTCGATGTCGCCGAGGTGCGCGCTGTCGAGGACGGCAGTGTGCCCTGCCACCAGATGCTCGGTGCGCCGTGGCGGTGGCCGTGACTGGCTGCGCAGGCTGTCGTCGTCGCTGGCGGTCACGACCCTTCACCCCCGGAGAATGACCCCTCGCCGTCACTGGTGGCGGAGTCGTCGGTGATGTCGCGTGCGGGTCGGGGGGCGGTTTCGCGGCGGCGCCAGTCGTCGGGAATGGTGGCCTCCAGCACGTCGTCGACGGTGACGACTCCCAGCACCCGATCCTCCTCATCGACCACCGGAATGGCGTAGAGGTTGTAGTCGGCCATCAACAACGCGATGTCGGTCAGGTCCGCATCCGCGGTCACCCGGACCGGATCGACATCCATTAGCGCCGTGACTGTCTCTGTGGGGTCGGCCTGCAACAGGGCGATCACCGTCACCACGCCGGCCAGACGCCGGTCCGAGGTGAGGATGTGCATCTTCAGCAGAGCCTCGGGCTGTAGGGCGCGGGCGGTGGCGATGACCTCAAGCGCTTCGCCCGCGGTCGCCCCGACTGCACACGAGACAATATCTACGTTCATCAGCCCGCCCGCGCTGGCGGGGTTGAACCCCATGAGGGTGATCACCTTGGTGCGCTGCGGTGCCGGCATCAGCTCCAGAACCCGGCGGCGCCGGGACTGGCGCAAGTCGGAGATCGCATCAGCGGCGTCGTCGGCGCGCATCCGGCCCAACAGAGCAGCAACTTCAGTGTCGGGCATGTCATCGAGCAGGCGGCTGGCCTTATCAGGGTCGAGCTCCTCGAAAACGTCGGCCTCGAGTTCCGGGTTGCTATGGACGCGGTCGAGGATTTCGCCGCCCTCGGCCTCGTCGGCGTCTTCGAGCAGGTCGGCGATTTGTGCGGGTTTGAGCGCGCCGACCCGGCCAGACACGCGGCGCACAGCCATCGACCGGCCGTGCCCAATCAACGGCTCAAACGCCTTCCAATCGCGGGACGCATCCCCGCCCGACGCCTTGAGCAACCCGAACAACCGGGGAGGACGGCGGGTGTCCAGCCGCGCCAGCACCCACCCATCACCGGTGTCGTCAAGCTCAACGTCGTAGGCCCGCACCAACTCGACAGCAGCCACGTCGATCAACCGGTGCCCGAGCACATCGGCGCGCAGCAATACCTCACCCTCGCGGCGTTCAAACCCTCGCAAGTCGATCTTGTTCTTGGTCAGCACAACTCGGCCGGGGGCGTACTCGTGAATCGACCCGCTCCCAACGAACACCCGCCGGCCACCTACTCCGGCCACGATCCCAGTAACCAATGGATATGTTTCCGCGCCACGCAGGCGGACGATGACGTCCTCAACGCGGCCCACGACTTCACCCGAGCGCGCCACCACAGGAGCACGCAACAGCTGCGACAAATGAATGACCGGCAGCCCAGGGCAGGCATGCTCGGACGCGCTGCTCGACTCGCTCACGTCTACTCCTCAGCACTTAGGACAAACCACGACGACGTCGTCGCCTCAATTGCGGGAGCGGGCCGCCCGGCGGACGCTGGCGCCGAGCAATATCACGACGGCGACGGGCATGATCCACCACGCGGGCACCCCGGCGCGGCTCAGCCCGTACGTGGCGGCGATTGCGAGTACGACGCCGACGGCCACGGTCCAGTCGTCACCAACGAAGAAGTCGTACCAGAACTTGGCGAACCCCTTCAGCCGGGCGATCACGACGGTGCCTTCGAGCGATCGCGAAGAGCGGCAGCCAACAGCAGCCCGACGCCGGCGTAGAGCAGGACCAGCACAAGGATTGCGGCATCGGATCCCGGCCAGCTGGCACCGGCGCCTTCCGCGCCCCAGAAGGTGCCGAACGCGCACAGCAAGACGCCGACAACAAACTTCATCGTGTTCTCCGGGACGCGAGACAGCGGGGCGCGCACCGCGATGCCAGCCCCGGCGACGACGACGACCGCGATCAGCGCGGCGACCGCTGCAACGGGTACGTCGTGTGCGTTCGAGCCGAACGTGAGAACGATGAACACCACCTCCAACCCCTCGAGGAGCACACTCTTGAACGAGACAGTGAATCCGTACCGGTCCGGCACCAGGCCATGTCGGCCGCCCGCCGCGGATTGCGCCGCCGCAAGTTGCTGATGGAAGAGGGCGTCTTCGTCGTGTAACGCCTTGTGGCCGCTCGCGCGGAGGACGGCCTTTCGCAGCCATTGAAGCCCGAAGATCAGTAGAACGCCGCCAACCAGCAGGCGCAAATCGTCGAGCGGCACGGCCGAGATTGCCGGACCCAGCACAGCTACAGCCGCGGCAAGCAGTAGCAGTCCAGCAGCGACGCCGGAGAGCGCCGAACGCCAGTCTCTTGCCGTGCCCATGGCGAGAACGAC
>JAVRPX010000689.1:0-3599 GCA_032161985.1 Mycobacterium sp. | reverse complement strand
CGGAATACGTGCTGACACAGCGGTCTGCCGCGTCATCCAGCTCGAAGTGGCCGAGCAGGTCGTTCGCTCGCGAGCGCGCCTCCGACTTTCTCAACCCTTGAAGACGGCCGAACATCACCAGGTTCTCCCGGCCGGTCAGCATGTCGTCGATGGCCACATGCTGCCCGGTAAGCGTGATCGACCGGCGCACTCCGGCCGGATCGGAGGACACATCATGGCCGGCTACCTCCGCGTAACCGCGATCCGGCCGCGTCAGCGTCGAGAGAATGTCCACCGTCGTGGTCTTGCCGGCCCCGTTGGGTCCGAGCAAGCCGAGTACTTCGCCGCGACGAACGTCGAAGCTGATGTCGCGCAGGGCGACAACGGAACCAAACGTCTTTCGAATTCCGTCAACGACTACCGCCTTGCTGGTGCTAGGCATTGACTCCTCCTATGCCGATATCAGCTGAAGACAAGTCGACCAAAGCGACTTCCTCACTTTCCGAGTCCATTTCATCCGCCGCGAACACTTCTTTGATCAGTTCCGTGAGCGCGGCCGGGAACTGCCGGGCAAGCGAGTCGACAGCGGCCGGCCCGAGCCGACGGGTGTCATACCACCAATCCAGGTGTAGCACACCAGCCGAGCGATACACCCGAAGCTCCACGGCGTGACCCAGGCCGGGAATTGCCTCGCGCACCGGCAATTCCATGTCGGTGTCGAACTGAACCGGAGCATCGTCGGATGACAGCGACGGCAGATCAGGAATCGTGCCCACGTAGGAGAAGAAGACGTCCGCGGGGCGGGTGGCGCCCAGCAGCCGCGCGGTCGGCGCGTACAGGTAACGAAGCAGCCCGTACCCGATGCCGTAGTGCGGGACGGCGCTCAGCGTGTCGTGCACATCCTCCACCAGCTGCCTCGTGCTCAGCTCGTGGCCTGCCGTGCAGGTGAGGGTGACGGGATAGACGGTGCTAAACCAGCCCACTGTCCGGCGCAGGTCGACGTCGGGTTTGAGAACCGACCGGCCCGGTCCGTTGAGCTCAACGGCGACGGCACCGTCACCGACCGTGGTCGCAATCGTCCGGCTTAGCGCCGCCAGCATGATTTCCTCGATCGGCAACTGGAGCCGGCGCCGCGCATCGTCGACGTCGCTGGTTTCCGACGCGTTCAGCGTCGACGACAGGCGCACCAAATCGGCTACCCCCGGTGGTTCCGAGACGTCCGAACCGAGCCGCAAGTCCGCGGCGGCCGTGGTATCCAGCCAATAATCGCGGTTTTCCACCACCGCCGGATGGGTGGCAAGTGCGGCACAGCGCTGGGACCACTCGGCCCACGCCGTGGTGACCGGTTCCAGCGAAATGTCTTGGCCTGCCAGCCGTTGCCCGAAGGCGGTGAAGATATCGGTGAGCAAGATGTCGCGTGACGCGTTGTCGGCCACGATCGCGTGCATACTGATTGCGAGGTAGCACGGTCCGCCCGGCGCGCCATGGACATAGGTGGCGGTCAGCGGTGGGCTCGACAGGTCCTGTTGGCGGATCTGCTCTTTGCAGATGTCTAAGACCGCTTCACGTTCCCGCGGGCTTCCCGGCGCGATGCCGTCGGGAAGCGATCGGGTGGCCAGTTCCGCGAGTTCCTCCGGTTCACTGATGTGCTGCTCCCATAGTCCCGCGCGCTGTGCGACCCGCAGCCGCAGCGCGTCGTGATGGTTGGTTACAGCCGTGAGCACCGAACGGATATCCTCGACTTGCACATCGGCCCGAAGCCGCAGCAGCAGCGGAATGCGCCAGTGGCCGCGCTCTCGGACACCGTTCTCGAGGAAGTACGTTACGTTGGGCGGAGCAGGGGGATGTACGACGTCACTCAGCGACTGGCGCGCCAACCCGCCGGCTGCGTAGCGGGCAACAAGGGCCTTGCCGAGCGCGGCCACGGTCGGGTGGTCGTACAGGTCCTGCGGTGTGAGGTCCAGTCCTTCATGGGAAGCGGTCATCGCGACGCTGATGGCGACCAGTGAGTCGCCGCCGAGTTCGAAGAAGTTGGCGTTCCGGTCGATCGAGCCGACACCGAGACACTGCGTCCAGATGCGCTGCAACGTCGCTTCCATCGGGGAGCTGCCATTGGTGGCCGGCTGGGCTTGGTCAGGGGTGCCGGCAGACGGCGCCGTCGCCGTCCCATTCGACGCCGCGGCACCCTCCGCCCAGCGTGCCGCCGCGTTGTGATCCACCCAATGCCGTTGGCGCTCAAAGGGATAGCCCGGAAGCGAAACCAGCTGTGGTCGGTGATCGCCGCGCAGGGGTGTCCAGTCGACCTCGATCCCCGCCGACCAGAGTTGCCCAAGCGCCAGCAGGAAGGCGTCGCGATCGCTTCGGTTCTGGGCGTGGTGGCGCATCAGCCGAACGGCGCGGTGACCGGTTGACCACCCCGGGTGCCTCATCGCCGATGCGGTCAACGTGCCACCGGGGCCGACCTCGACCAGGATGCGCTGCGGATCGGCAAGCAGCGCGTCAAGTTCGTCGGCGAACCGGACGGTTGCCCGTACTTGGCGCGTCCACGTCGCGGCATTGGTCGCCTCGGTGGCCGACATCCAGGTTCCGGTGACGTTTGAAAGCAAAGGTATCTGCGGCGCACAAAGCGTCAAGCGGGACAGGAAGACTTGGAACTCGGGAATCATCGAATCCATCAACCGCGAATGGAACGCATGCGAGGTGCGGACTCGCCGCGCCACGATCCCCGCTTCGCCGAGGCGGTCGGTGAATGCGCGAATGTTCTCCTCGGATCCGGCCACGACGCAGCCGCCCGGATCGTTGACGGTGGCCAGGTCGACGTCTGCCGAAAGATACTCGGCGATGGCATCGGGGCTCACGGCGACCGCGACCATGACCCCACGGGGCGCGGCGTGCATTAGGCGGGCACGCATCGACACCGATTTGACGGCCGTCGCAAGGTCGAAGACACCTGCGATAGTGGCTGCGACATACTCGCCGATACTGTGCCCCGCCATCGCGGCGGGGCGAACGCCGTAGGTCTCGATCAGCTTCGCCAGCGCGTATTCGACCGTGAAGAGTGCGGGTTGGGTCCGGTCGGTGCGCTCCAGGTTCCTGGCGGTCCCGTCGAATATTTCGGCACGCAGGTCGATGCTCAGCTCCGCACCAAACCCTGCGGCGCACTGGTCGAAGTGTTCGGCGAACACTGGCTCGGACTCGTAAAGGCCGCGCGCCATCCCGACGTGCTGAGCGCCCTGGCCCGGAAAAAGGAAAACTACACGCTCGCTGATCGATTCGGAGTTCGGCACGGATTCGCCGACGAACACGTTGTCGTGTTCGGACGCCCCCAGCACTGCTGCCGCATCCTGGCGGTCGTTGACGACCGCCGCCATGCGGATGTTCTCTTTCCTACGGCGCGTGAGGCTGTATGCGACATCGGGCAGGTTGACTTCGTCTGGGCGGGACATCTCGGCCGCCAGGGCGGAACATGACTGCTGCAGCGCCTCGGCGGTTCGGGCCGACAACAACAGCACCTGTGGACCGAACTGGGTGGCAGGTGCCGGAACCGCCGGAACCTCTTCCAGAACGACATGCGCGTTGGTGCCACCCACACCGAACGAGCTGACCCCTGCACGGCGAAT
>JAVRPX010000688.1:0-6156 GCA_032161985.1 Mycobacterium sp. | reverse complement strand
CGTGCGGGCACTCAGCGGCCGCCCACCCGACCGGACCGGCCGCCTACTCATCCCACGAATCTCGCGCAGCAGACATGGATCATGGTCAAGCGCAACATGATCCACACGAAGCGGATGCCCGAGATGCTCAGCGACGTCACAGTGCAGCCGATCATGTTCGTGCTGCTGTTCGCGTTCGTGTTCGGCGCGTCAATCGCGACGGGCGGCGGCGCCTCGTACCGGGAGTTCCTTCTGCCCGGCATCCAGGCGCAGACCATCGTGTTCACCGCGTTCGTCGTCGCGTCCGGTATCACCGCCGATGTCGAGAAGGGCATCATTGACCGCTTCCGGTCGCTGCCGATCTCGCGGTCGTCGGTCCTGATCGGGCGCAGCGTGGCCAGCCTCCTGCACTCGTCGCTCGGTGTCGTCGTGATGGCGGTGACCGGGCTGGCGATCGGCTGGCGGATCCGGGGCAGTGTCGCCGAGGCCGCGCTGGCGTTCCTCCTGATCCTGATCTTCGGGTTCAGCATGGTCTGGTTCGGCATCCTCATCGGCTCTGTTTTGCGATCGGTCGAGGCCGTGAACGGTGTGATGTTCACCGTGTTGTTCCCGATCACGTTCCTGGCCAACACCTTTGCGCCTACCGAGCCGATGCAGCATTGGTTGCGGGTGATCGCCGAATGGAATCCGGTGTCCTCGCTGGCGCAGGCCATGCGAGAGCTGTGGGGCAACGGTGGACCCGCGCCGGAGAGCGCCCAGCTGCCGCTGCACCACCCCGTGCTGGCGACCATTCTGTGGCCGCTGGCCTTGACGGCCGTGTTCGCGCCATTCGCGCTGCGCGCCTACGCCCGCCGCACCGGAGGTTAAGGCGGACTCGACACCACCGAAAACGCCTTCGACCAAATCGCCAACCCCGTCACCGTGCGCACCACCGCCCCCGCGGCTTCATCCCAACGGGCTACCGGTGAGGGTGACGTCGTTGGCAGTCACCGGAATGCAGTACGCCCCGCCGTTCGGGTGAGCCAATGATCGAGCGCGGTGCCTTCGTCGGGCCGGCGTGCCGTGACGAACTGAGAGATCCCGCGAAGTTGCTGGTCGATGTCGATGAACCCGGCGGCGGCAAAGAACGCCGGAACGGTGGTGCGGTCGAAGACCCGCACGCCGCAGATCGTGGCGCCGACTGCGATTGCCTTCCGCACCAGGACGGACTCGCCGCCGTAGCTCGTCCGTACCGCGATCCGCCCGCCCGGCGCGAGTACCCGCACCATCTCGCGGAGCACGCCGATCGGCTCCGGCACGAGGTGGAGCGCGAAGCAGCACACCGCGTCGAAGGCGCCGTCGTCGAAGGGCGGGCTGAGCGCCTCAGCACGCATGTAGACGGCGCGGGCGTGGCTGTTGTCACCCGCCGCGCGCTTCATCATCTGCAGCGAATTGTCCAACCCGATGACGAACCCGTCACCGTCGAGCTTGTCCGCCATGAAGCTGGTGAGGTCACCCGGGCCGCATGCCACGTCGAGCACACGCTGCTCGCTGTCGAGATGCAGAGCGGCGGCGGCTCTTTCGCGCTCGGCGGACATAGACAGCCCGTGCCGCCTTAGAGCCGTCATCATAATCGGCCGACAAGCCCGCTCATATGTTGCCGCCACCATCGGGCTTTGCATCGCGCGTTGCGTGAGGGTCGACCGGGCCGGCGCGTTCTGGCCGAGCAGGTCGGTGTAGCCGTCGCAAATGCGTATCGAGCGCAGCGCGTCGTGGCGGATCAGCCCGCGCGCAAGCGCTGGTGACCACGTCGCATCGGCGTCCGGGTCCGCCCCGGGCTGTTGCGCGGTCATACCTTGTATCACGCACGGGGGCGTTAGACGGTTCACCGAATACAGCCGCACGGGAGCGAAAGGGTCGGTGCGTCGTCGATCCGGGCGGGCCACCAGATCCGCGGTCCGATCAGCGTAAACAGAGCCGGGACCACCAGTGTCCGCACGACGAACGTGTCCAGCAGGATGCCCAATCCGACGATGACTCCGAGCTGGGTGAGGATGATCAGCGGAAGAACGCCCAGCACGCAGAACACCGCTGCCAGCACAATGCCCGCGCTGGTGATCACCGGACCGGTCGCCGACGCCGCGCGCACTATGCCCGCACGTGTCCCGTGCCGCGGGGTTTCTTCGCGGGCCCGGGTAACCAAAAAGATCGTGTAGTCGACGCCGAGGGCGGCAAGGAACAAGAACGCGAACAGCGGGGTGGTGTTGTCCAGTGCGGGAAACCCCATCACGTGCACGCTGGCCCAGCCGCCGAGGCCCAGCGCAGACACCGAGCTGAGCACCAGGACCGCGACTAGCACCACAGGCGCGACTGCGGCGCGCAGCAACACGCATAGCACGATCAGCACAACCGCGAGAATGGCAGGGATGATGATTCGGCGGTCACGGACCGCCCCGTCCCGGGCGTCCAGCGCCTGCGCATCCAATCCGCCGACGATGGCCGTCGAATCTGCGTTCTTCACCGAGTCGCGCAGCGCGGCAACAGTGTTGAACGCCTGCGCGGAGGCGGGTGGGGCGTCGAGGATGGCCGTCCATTGAGTCAGCCCCGACGCTGACGACCCGCCATTGTTGGCCGATACCACCCCGGGGGTAGTCGCGATCGCTCGCTGAATCTGGGCGGCGCGGTCGGTGTTGCCAATCACCCGCGTGGGATCGGTCAGGCCGCTGGGGAAGTGGGCGGCGAGTGTTTCATAGCCGGTCACCGACTCGGATTTCACCCGGAATTGTTCGGTCTGCGACAACCCGATCGGTGTGCCGAACAGCCCAGTGCCAAGTAGCGCCAACAGCACCACGGCCGTGACGGCAACGCGGCCGGCATGACCGGTTACCCACGCGGCGATGCGGTGCCACACACCGGCGGTAACGGCCGTGTCACCGCCGGGGCGGGGAATGAACGGCCAGAACAGCCGCCTGCCGAACAGGCCGAGCAGCGGGGGCAGCACCAGCAGCACGAACAGCGCCGTGACCGCGAGTCCGCAGGCGGCCTGCGCGCCAAGGCTGCGGGTGGCCGGCGCGACGGCGAAGACGAGGGTGAGAAGCGCGAGCACCACGGTGGCGTTGCTGGCCACTATGGCAGGTGCGGCCCGTTCGACCGCCGTCCGTAGGGCGAGATAATGATCGTCGGTGCGGGCCAGTTCCTCCCGGTAGCGCGAGATCAGCAGCAGCGCGTAGTTCGTGCCCGCACCGAAGACCAAGACGCTGGTGATTCCGGAGGTGGCGCCGTCGAACGTCAGGCCCGTGACCTGCGACACGGCGGTGCCCACCGAGGTGGAGAGTCGGTCGGCGAACGCGATCACTGTCAGCGGAACCAGCCACAGAATGGGCGAGCGGTACGTGACGATCAGCAGCACCGCGACAACCGACGCAGTCACTGCCAGCAAGGTGATGTTGGCTGTGGTGAACGCGTTCGCGATATCGGCGGCGAAGGCCGGGCCCCCGGTCACCTGCACCACAAGGTCATCTGGCGATCCGGCCCCAGCGGCGTGGCGCAGCGCGGTGACAGCGTCGTTCAGCGCGAATCCGGACAGGCCCGCCGCAATGGGCATTGGCGCCACCGCGGCTCGGCCGTCCTGCGAAACAATCAGCGGTGCGCCGGCGGCACGTCCGGCACCCCCCAGCACACGCTGCCGCGCCGAGTCTGCGGCGCTTAGATCACTTGGGGTCAGCGCTGATCCGTCGCGCCGGGATATCACCAGAATCACGGGCACCTGATCCTCGCCAGGAAACGACTTCGAAAGCGCTGCTGCCCTTGCTGATTCGGCCGACGGGGGCACCAGAAGGGGAGGCTTGTCAGCCCCGGTGTTCGGTCCGGCGAGCGCTATGAATGCCCCGGAAGCAGCGGCGATCAGCAGCGCGATGGCCCAAGACCGCCGGTGTGTGACCGCGGCGAGGATCCCATCCAAGACGGCCATGCCCCACGATATCTCCAGCCGTGTTTGCGGCGTCCAAAGACATTGACGTGATCGTCGAACGGTGGCAAAGCAGTGCGCGGGAAATTTGGGTGAGCGGGTAATGAACCGGCCGCCGCCGCAGCCCGTGATCAAGGTATGGACGCTTTGGGGGAGACACGCGAGAACCAACGCGCCACGGTAACCGTGGATCGCGACGGCATCATCCAGCAATGGGCTGACGAGGTCACCGAGGTCGTGGGTTATTCCGCGGACCAGGCGGTCGGTCGTAATCTCGATGTCGTCATTCCGCCCGTACTTCGCCGGCTGCACTGGCACGGGTTCGATCGGGCGATGAGGCGTGGCCGACTGAGCCACCCCGGTATGACGTACAAGGTCCCGACGCTGCGCAGCGATGGGCGGATCGTTGTTGCCCACGCAACTTTCAAGTTGATACCCAGCAAGGGCGGGGCTATCGACGGCGCCGTGGTCACATTCGTTGGTGTCGGGGCCCGTTGGCAAGGCATGGCATGGCGAGCTGCCCTCGCACCGGTCAACCTCGCGCGTCGAATCTGGCACCGGGTGCGCTCCGACCGTTAGCTGGGAATACGTCTGGCGCCGTTAGCGGGTGAGACCGATTCCCGGTACGAAGCGGCCGACGCGGGCGGTGTACTCGTGGTAGGCGGCGCCGTGTACGCCCAGCAAGTACGGCTCTTCCACGGTGCGGACGGATACCTCGATAGCCGCAAGGAAGATGGCGAACACCGCGATCGCAACGGGATTGGGTGCCAGAAGTGTCTGGCCGAGCGTGAATACGAGCATCGCCGCGAAAATCGGGTTGCGCACTAGCTTGAACGTGCCAGTGCGCACCAACGTCGTCGTCTCGCTGGTGTCGACGCCAACTCGCCAGGAGTCGCCCATGTCGAGCTGTGCATACATCGTGGCGGCGAGGCCGCACACGGCGAGCACGAACCCGGCGGCGTTGACCCACCGATTGTCGAGGATCTCAAGCGGCGACACCACGCCGAGAAGTTGCAGCAAGGGAGCGGCCAGCCCACCCACCATCGCGACGATGAACGCGATGCCACCGACCAGCCCGACTGAACCCAGGCGACGGCTGATCCCCCGATAACCTGTCGAGCCCGTGCGGCGCCACTGCATCCAGCAGCGCCCGCCCAGTGCCAGGACGCCGAAAGCGATATAGAGCGCGAGTGCGACCGCAGCCATCGTCATTCCTTTCATGAGGAATACGAAGCGTCGTCGTCGAGAGTTCACGCTCGCGTCGGGGTCGTTCTGGTGTTTGGTGTCCGTGCCGGGCCCAATGAGAAAACGAGGCGCTCGTCGCGCTATGCGCGGCACTACCGTCTGGTGCTCCCAAACCGAGTCGTTGCGACGGCCGAGAACTATTCAGCAAGCAAGTGGTCGCACATTCAAATCCCGTCAGCCCGACAGACTTAGCCCCTCGATTGGCATCATGCAGTTGGCGCCGTACGCGCGTGTCCGACGAGCGCCAGTGTTGAACCGCCCCGGTGAGTCCGGAGACTTTCCGGTGTGAGAACTCAGCCGGCGGCTGGTCCCTGATGTTGAGCGTAGTAGGCGGTCGCTAGTTCGACAGTTGGGATGTCGCCGCAGTGCTGGTAGAGGCGGCGGAGGTTGAACCAGCAGATGCCGCGAGCGGTGGCGTGTGCGATCTCTTCGACGGTTCAATAGCGCTGCAGTGCAACTGATATGCCAGCAAACTTCTGGTTAACCCGCAAAATTGATCTTCGCATATTCGGACAGAGACAAACTCTGCCAAGCACGAAAGAAGCGGCATGGCGCTCGCCGGTATCAGCCGATTACGTGGTCGGGGGAGATGACGCTGGTGATTGCGTGCGCAAGTGTCGCGTAGGCCTCTTGTGGGACGTCGGTGTTGATGAAGAAGACGAGGGTGGTCTGCGTCTGGGGGAGGTAGAACGCCATGGTTTCATAGCCGAACATGATGCCGGAGTGTCCGATCCAACCGGCAACGTTGATGATACCCACACCGTAGAAGGCAGTTTGCTCGGGGTTCATCGGCACCGTGGTGTCGAGGCGCTGCCGCTGGGTCTCCGGCTTGAGCAGCGTCCCGGTGGCCAGTGCGCGCGCCCAGATCCGCATGTCGTCGAGCGTGGAGATCATGTTTCCGGCCGCCCAGGCCCAGGAAAAGTTCCAGTCGGTGGCGATCTGCGCTGCCCCATGCAAAGGCCATGGTGGCGATGGAGTGCGTGACG
>JAVRPX010000687.1:0-3037 GCA_032161985.1 Mycobacterium sp. | reverse complement strand
TGCAGTCGGCGCTACCGGGCCTGGATCCGGGGATCGTGCATTACGTGCGCCACCACGTCGCGCACGCCGCCTCCAGCGCGCTGGCCTCGCCGCATCCGGACTGCGCGGTTTTGGTGGTCGACGGTCGCGGTGAGCGCACCTCGATGCTGGCCGGCAGCTACCGCGACGGCAAGATCGACGTGCTGGCCACCCAGGCGCTGCCCCATTCGCTGGGTCTGCTCTACGAAAACCTCACGGAGCACTTGGGTTTCAAGCGGTCCAGTGACGAGTACAAGGTGATGGCGATGGCGTCCTACGGGACACCGCGGTTCGCCGACCGGTTCCGCGAACTGGTCTATGCCTGCGACGACGGCGGCTTCCGCACCGAGCCGGTTGACTGGAGCTCCTTCGCGCCGCGTCGCGAGCCCGGCGCCGGAGAGGGCCACGCGCTGACCCGGCCAGATCCCCTGCACGCCGACCTGGCGTGCAGCGTGCAACGCGTGGTCGAGTCGGTGCTTCTCGAATTGGTCGGGTGGCTCCGCGCCCGCACTGATCACGAAAACCTCTGCCTGGCAGGGGGAGTCGCGCTCAACTGCGTGGCCAACTCCAAGATCCACGGCCGCGGTGGTTTCCGCAACGTGTGGGTGCAGCCGGCGGCCGGAGACGCCGGGACTGCGCTCGGCGCCGCGCTGGCGCTGGCTGGGGAAGCAGGCGAGGCGATCACCCCGTTGACGTCGGCGGCGTTGGGCCGCGGTTTCTCCGACGACGAGATCGCCGCGGTGCTCGCCGAGGCGGCCGTTCCCCACGAGCGGCCCGACGATCTGGCCGCCGCGGTCGGTGGCGCGCTGGCCGACAATCAGCTGGTGGGCTGGTTTCAGGGCCGCGCCGAATTCGGCCCGCGGGCGCTGGGCGGCCGCTCGCTGCTGGCTGATCCGCGGCGCATCGACAACCTGGAGCGGCTGAACACCGTCAAGGGCCGCGAACAGTTCCGCCCAGTCGCACCGATCGTGCTCGCCGAGCGGGCCGCCGAAATCTTCTCCGGCGGACCAATTCCCAGCCCCTACATGCTGTTCGTCCACGACGTCGCCGACGACTGGCGCTCGAAGATCCCCGCCGTCACCCACGTCGACGGCACCGCCAGGATCCAGACGGTCGACCGCACCGATCCGCTTCTGCACGCAACGGTCAGCCGCTTCGCCGAACACACCGGCGTGCCGGTGATCGTCAACACCAGTTTCAACACCTCCGGCAGGCCGATGGTCGACAGCCCGCGCGATGCGCTCGAATGTTTCGGCAGCGCACCGATCGACGTGCTCGCCATCGGACCGTACATCGTCAGGCGGGCCCGATGAGCTTCGCGATCGTGATCCCAACCATCGGACGCAAGTCGGTGCACCGACTGCTGGCCGAGTTGGACGGATCATCGGGTCCGCGGCCGGCGGCGGTGATTCTCATCGACGACCGTGCCGATCCCGCACCGCCGCTGTTGATGGGGACCGGTCTGCCCGTCACCGTGCTGCGCAGCGGCGGCCGCGGGCCTGCCGCTGCGCGGAACGTGGGATGGCGCAGCACCCGCGTTGACTGGATCTGCTTCCTCGACGACGATGTTGTGCCACAACACAATTGGTTAGCCGCGTTGTCTGAAGACCTCACCTATGCCGACGCCGAAGGTGCGAGCGGAACTCAGGGCGCGATCGAGGTGCCGAGAGTGGGAGGGCGGCGGGCTACCGATGACGAACGCCGCACCCAACGACTGGCCGACGCCAAGTGGATCACCGCCGATATGGCCTACCGGCGTTCTGCGCTGGTGGCGGTCGGAGGCTTCGACGAGCGCTTTCCCCGCGCGTACCGGGAGGACTCCGACCTTGCATTGCGAATGGTCGTGGAAGGAAACCAGATTACGCAAGGAGTCCGGCGATCCACGCATCCGGTTGCGCGAACGACGTTGATGAGCAGCGTCCGAGCTCAGATCGGTAACCGGGACGACGCGCTGATGCGCCGCAAGCACGGCGGCCAGTGGCGCGCCATGGTGGGCGAGGGCCGAGGCCGGCTGCACGCGCACTCGCTGACCACCGCGGCGGGCGTGACCGTGCTGCCGAGCCTTCTTGCCTGCCGATGGCGGATCGCCCGGTGGGCCGCCGCCGTGTGGGCCGCGCTGACCGCCGAGTTTCTCCTGCGCCGCTTCTGGACGGGCCCGCACACGCTCACGGAAGCCGCGCGCATGCTCGTGACCAGCGCCCTGATCCCGCCGGTCGCGGTGGCTCACCGGATCCGTGGGGAGTGGACTTTCCGGGCGGCGCGCCGTGATCCGCTGCTGGCGGTCCTGCTCGACCGCGACGACACCATCATCAAAGACGGCCCGTATCTGCGGGACCCGCGCGGGGTGCGCCCGATGCCGGGTGCCGTCGACGCACTGGGCCGGCTGCGCCAACAGGGCCTGCTGCTGGGTGTGGTCACCAACCAGTCGGGGGTGGCCAAGGGACTGATCAGCACCGACGAACTGGACGCCGTCAACGCGCGGGTCAACGCGGTGCTGGGTCCGTTCGACTCGTGGCAGATCTGCGTGCACGACCCGGGCGATAGCTGCGAGTGCCGCAAACCCGCGCCCGGAATGGTGGAGGCCGCCGCCGACGAGCTCGGTGTTGCCACCACTCGCTGTGTGCTGATCGGCGACACTCGCGGTGACGTCGACGCCGCGCTGTCGGCGCGCGCAGCCGCGGTGCTGGTGCCCACCGAGCGCACGCTGGGCCACGAGATCAGCGACGCCCGGGTGCGGGCACGGGTGGCTGCCACCCTGAGCGACGCCGTATCCCTGGTGCTGCCGGAGTGCCGGTGAACAGCGCCGTGGTCGCCAGGCTCGACAGCGCCGGTGATGTCCTCATCACCGGCCCGGCGGTGCGGGCCGTCGCCGCCAGCCACGACGGGGTCGCTTTTCTGACCGGACCGCGCGGACGTGCGGCGGCCGAATTGCTGCCCGCAGTGGACGAAATCATCGAATGGCAGGCGCCCTGGGTCGATTTCAACTCGCCCGAACTCACCGCCGACCACGTCGAGTCGC
>JAVRPX010000686.1:0-4121 GCA_032161985.1 Mycobacterium sp. | reverse complement strand
CTGGGGAAGGGCCACGGGTTCCTCCGTCTCGTCCACATCTACCTGTTTTGTCTCGGCTGATCCGTAAACCAGCCAGCGACGACGACCGTACCCACGCAATCTGACGAAAGCTAACCCCACCCCCTGGGTAGGGCGTCAAAAGCCCAGCGTGTAAGGGGCTGGTGTGACGACCCCCTCAACGCCTTGAACGGCGCAAACGCCGCGGTCGATGCCAACGTTGATTCGGAAATGCCTGCATATCAAGGGTTTTCGGCTGACCGCTTGATGGCTGCACCTTCGGGTTGGTCGTCGCCGTCGATGGGCGACCTGGTCGCGTCCGCAAAACTTAAGAAAACTTTGGCTGGTCATGGCGTGTCGGGCGTGTCGTGATGCTGGCGACACCGTCATTTGACCTGTCGGTTGACAGGTAATCGAGGCGCCTAGCCCGCTCCTAAACAGGCCAAAGCTCATGCATAGCTTCGCTCCATAGCCTGCAGCAGCGTTGTCAAACATCTGGCTCTGACCAACCGAGAGAGGCGGCTGATCATGAATTTCAAGCAATTGACCTGCAGTTCCGCTATCGCATTAGCGATCGGCGCGTCGCTCCTGACCGTCGGTAGTGGAGTCGCAGGCGCCCAACCGGGCCCCCAACCCTGCCAATTCGGTAACTGCCAGGGGCCTGGCGGCCCCGGCGGACCGGGTGGACACGACCAGGGGCCGCCGCCCGGAGGCCAGGGTGGACCGGGTGGACCCGGCGGCCCCGGCGGCCCCGGTGGGTTTGGTGGGCCTGGTGGCCCGTCGCCTGGTGACCACAATCCGGCCTGGGGGCCACCGCCGCCCGATCAGGGCTGGCGCGGCATCGATGACGGCAGGCGCGATCACCAGCCGTTCAACTACAACGGCAGCTGGGTGACGCCGATCTACAACCCCGATTTCAACAACTGGGGCTTCTGGTTCTTCGGCATCTGGATTCCGCTGTAAACCCGATCCTGGAGCGTGCGCTAACCCGGTAGGTTCGTGGCGTGTTGCGGTCGGTGTGTGCCGTGCTTGCGCTCTTTCTTGGCGGCCTGCTGTCGAGCGTCGCCGCCCCGGCGTGGGCCTGTGGCTGCGGGGCATACATCCCCGACCGGGCGGGCGCATCCGTCGTCGACGAGCGAGCGATGGTGGCCTGGGACGGCAAGACACAGGACATCCTGATGTCGTTCAACGTCTCTGGCAGTTCGGACAAGGCAGCCTGGGTCATGCCCGCGCCATCCGCCGCCCAGGTCTCGCTCGACGACACCGAAGCGTTCGAGGAGCTCGGCCGGCTCACCGCTCCACGCGTGGAGTACCGCGACTCTTGGTGGCCGACGTTCACCTGGCTGCTCCCGAGCGCAGTGAGGTCATTGGAGAGCGCGGGCGCACCGAGCGGTGCCGTCAACGTGCTCGGTCGTCAGCGGATCGGCCCCTTCGACGTAACCCGGCTGGCCGCCAACGACCCGGCCGCGTTGGCTACTTGGCTGGCGGACAAGGGATTTCCGAATCCAGACGGCCTGGACGCGAACCTCGCGCCGTACATCGCCGACCAATGGGAGATCGTTGCGATACAGCTCGCTCCAGCCCAAGCGGGTCAGTCGCTGACAGGCGACCTGCAGCCGTTGCGGCTGTCGTTCACGTCCGACGAACTCGTCTATCCGATGCGGCTGTCCCACTCGGCGAAGACGGCACAGACCGTCAATCTCTATGTGCTGGCGGACCATCGGATGGATCCGAAGTCCGTGCCCGTCGCGGGCCAGAAGCCGTCCCTGGAGTTCGCAGGCCACATACAGCGCGCGGACATCTCCCCCGCGCTGGCGGCCTACGTCGGCGACGGCGCGTTCCTGACCCAATGGAACGACAACATCTATCAGCCCGAGTTGATCGACGGCGACTACGTGTTCGAACCGGCGGCGTCGGACACTCCGTTCCAGCACGTCATCTACCGAACGCGTGATCGCGGCGACATCACCGGCCTGGTCCTTCTCGCCGTGCTCGCCTCGTGCGTGGTCGTGCTCATCGTTGTCCTCGCACGACGGCGGCATCGAAAAGCTAGCGCCTGATCTCGACCAGCAATACCCAGGCGTTGGCCGTAGCCGAAACGAAACCCGTTGTGACAGCCGCAGTTACCCAATAGAGGCCCCCGCCGCATTGAATCCACAGCGAGACGGCGCCGGCCAGCAACAACAGCGCAGGGACCCCGAGTAGCAGCTTCGACGTCATCGCCCGCACCGGATGCTCGCCCGACCGCTGTGCCCGCAGAGCGACAATCACGCCAACCGTCGTCGCCAGGCCTAGCATGCCGATCTCGGCGGCCAGCGCGGCCGCCCCGCCTGCGACGGTGTTCGCAAAGTCGGTTCATGCCGCGACGTCGTATGCGGTCATGCCAGATACGCCACCGCATCACGGAAGCTCTCGGCCGCGGCGCGCACGGCGGCGACTTCGGGTCCGGCCCGCAACACCTCGCGTGATACCGCGGGCAGCAGCTGCCCGGGATGAGCCCCGCCAAGGCCGCCCAGCGCCTCGGGCCGTCCGCCCTGCGCGCCGACGCCAGGCACCAGGACCGGACCACCCAGTGCGCTGACATCCGGCGGGTCGGACACGGTCGCGCCGACGACGACGCCGACCGAGCCGGGCAATTCGCGATTGACCGCGGCGGCGGCGTCGACGATCGACTGCGCGACGGTCCGGCCCCCTGCGTCTGCCCGCTGGACGCTTGCGCCCTCGGGGTTCGACGTGGCGGCAAGCACGAAGACTCCTCGATCGTGGGCGGCGGCGGTGTCGAGAAGCGGTTGCAGGGAACCGAATCCGAGATAGGGCGAGGCGGTCACCGCATCCGCGGCCAGCGGTGATTCACCGGCCCACGCGTCGGCGTAGGCCGCCATCGTCGAGCCGATGTCGCCGCGTTTGGCGTCGGCCAGCACCAGCACACCCGAGGCCTGCAAGGCGCCGATTGTGCGCTCCAGCACCGCAAAACCCTGCGCGCCGAACGCCTCGAAGAATGCGACCTGCGGCTTGACCACGGCAAAATCGGCGAACGCAGCTACACAGATGTCGCAGAACTTGGCGAGCCCGTCGGCGCCGACGGTCAGGCCCCAGGCGCGGATCAGTTCGGGATGCGGGTCGATGCCCGGGCACAGTGGGCCCCGCCTGGATACGGCGTCGGCCAGCCGAGTACCGAATCCACCCACCGCTACGGTCCCAGCACGCTGTGCAGTTCTTGCAGCGACATCACACCGATGTCACCGCGGATGGCTGCTTCGATGCCCTGCACCGCCGCCGAGGCGCCCTGCACCGTCGTTACGCAGGGAATATTCATTGACACTGCGGCCGATCGGATTTCGTACCCGTCGATGCGGGGACCGGAGTTGCCGTACGGTGTGTTGATCACCATGTCGATCTCGCCGGCTCTGATTGCGTCCACTGCTGACAAAGGCGGACGGTCGGCGCTTGGCTCCTCGAAGTGCTTTCGGACCTCGTCACACGGGATGCCGTTGCGCCGCAACATCTCCGCGGTGCCCGCGGTGGCCAGCACCCGGAATCCCAAGTCAGCCAGTCGTTTCACCGGGAACACCAGCGAGCGTTTGTCCCGGTTGGCGACCGAGACGAACACGGTGCCCTCCGTCGGCAACGAACCGTAGGCGGCCGTCTGGCTCTTCGCGAACGCGCTGCCGAAGTCGCGGTCGATGCCCATCACCTCACCGGTTGACTTCATCTCCGGGCCGAGCAGCGAGTCGATCTGCGTGCCGTCGGCCTTGCGGAACCGATGAAAAGGCAAGACGGCTTCCTTCACCGCCACCGGCGCGTTGCGCGGCGCAATCGCGCCGTCGCCGGTCTTGGCGAGCACGCCTTCCTCACGTAGCTGGGCGATTGTGGCGCCCAGCATGATTCGAGCGCACGCCTTGGCCAGCGGGACCGCGGTGGCCTTCGACACGAACGGCACGGTGCGGCTGGCGCGTGGATTGGCCTCCAGTACGTAGAGCACGTCATCCTTGAGCGCGTACTGCACATTGAGTAGCCCGACAACGCCGATGCCGTGGGCGATGGCCTCGGTGGCACGCCGCACCGACTCGATGTCGCTGCGGCCCAACGTGACCGGCGGTAGCGCACATGCCGAGTCGCCGGAG
>JAVRPX010000685.1:0-7355 GCA_032161985.1 Mycobacterium sp. | reverse complement strand
GCGTACTTGGCGCGGCTGACCGCGACGTTGAGGCGATTCCGGTTGAGCAAGAAGGCGATGCCGCGCGGAACGTCGTCAATGGACGACGCCGTCATCGACACGAACACCACCGGCGCCTGGCGGCCTTGGAACTTGTCGACGGTCCCGACGTCGACGTCGGGCAGCCCGGCGGCGTCGAAATGCTCCTGCAGCAGCAGAACCTGGGCGTTGTACGGGGCGACCACCAGCACGTCGCCGGGACCGAGCGGTCTGGTGCCATGTTCGTCGGTCCACGAAGAGCCGAGGAGTTGCTGCGTTTCCGCGACGATCGCGGCGGCCTCTTCCGGGCTGCTGGTCGAGTTGCCGTCATGGTCTACGGCCAGTACCCGCACGCCGGGCGGATGCCCGTCGAGCCTGCGCGCCGCGGTAGTTGCTTCCTCGGAATGCAGGCGGCCCTCGTAGGACAGCCGCGACACTGGCTCGCACACGGCGGGGTGCATCCGATGCGAGCGGTCGAGGAAGTAGCCGAGCTCTTCAGGCAGGGTCCGGTTGCCGTCGACGAGCCACCCAAGCGCGGACGCGTCGACCGGCTCGGGGTGATGTCCCTGGCTCACTTGAGGCAACTGCTGCGGGTCGCCGAGAAGCATCAGGTTGCGGGCCGCACGGGCCACCGCGATCGTGCTGGCAAGACAGAACTGGCCGGCCTCCTCGATCGCCAACAGGTCGAGGCTGTGCGCGTCGACCCGGGTGTCGTTGGCGAAATCCCATGCGGTGCCGCCGATCACGCAGCCGGCGTTGGTGGCGATGAACGCGGCGTAGTCATCTTTGTCGACGTCCTGCCATGAGGCGTCCGGCGGCGAATCCTTCTTGCCGATCCGCGCCGGGTCGACGTCGGCCCCGATCAGATCGCGGAACAGGTTCTCCACCACCGCATGTGACTGCGCGACGACCCCGACCCGCCACTGGTGGTCGTTGACCAGCCTTGCGATGATCCTGGCCGCCGTGTAGGTCTTGCCAGTGCCCGGCGGCCCGTGCACTGCAAGGTAGGACGAGTCGAGGTCGAGTAGTGCGGCGGTGATGTCTGTGGCGGTATCGCCGTTGTGCGGCAGCGGTGCTCCGCTACGGGTGCGCGGGGCGCACCGGAGCAGGATGTCAACGATCGCGCTGTGGGGCAGGTCCGGCAGTCCTGCGCCGACCTCCGCGGCGGCGGCCTCGATCGACTCGCGCAGCTTCCCGGTCGGGAAGGGCCTGCCCGGCGTCAGCGCGAAGGGCAGCTGCGCGAACGTCCCGCCGTCCTTGGGTTCCCGCTCGCAGATGATGACCTCAACCGGCACGTTGGGGTCGTCGACGCCGGTGATCTCGGCGTTGCCTGCGGCGCGCCGGTCCGGGTTGTCGGCGAGTCCGGCTGGCGCAGGCGGCTCGTAGAGCGCGAACACACTGCGGTCCAGCCCGCCCGCGGCCAGCGTGCCCGTGAGCTTCACCCAGCGCTGCTGCTTTCGTGCGCGCGACGACGGCAGGTGCCAGTCCTGCACCACTTCGGCCGCGTCGGCCAGGAACACGTCGCTGGTGTCGCCCCACTCGTCGACGGGGTTGTTCAGCCGGTCGAAATGCGCCCACCAGAACGGCTTGTCCTCGCGGCGGTGGTAGCCGCGCGCGGCCGCGAACATCGCGATAGCCGTCTGTTCCGGGCTACGCTCCTCGACGCCGTCGCCGGCGAACGCCATCAACGTGCGGGCGAGCTCGTCGGTGTCCTCGACGGCGGTGCCGTCGGTGACCGGCTGCGGGCCCAGCGGCGGCACGCTCGACTCGATCGCGATCTTGATCAACCAGTCGCGCAGCTTGTGTGTCGAGCGGCAGTCGTAGCGGTTGTAGTCCTCGATCTCCTTGAGCACATTGGCGGCTTCGTCGGATCGGCCGTCGGCGCGCAGCTCGCAATATCGGGCGTACATGGTGATCGACTCCGCCGCGGTGGTGACGTCGCCGGTGCGCAGCTCGGAACCCATGTAGAGCGGCTCGAGGGACTTGAGGCTGTAGTTCTCGGCGCCGACGCGAATGCTCTTGCGCACCAACGGGAAAAGGTCGACGAGCACACCGCTTCGGAGCAGGTCGTCGACCTCGTCCTCGCCGACGCCGTAGCGGCCCGCGAGCCGCAGCAGCGCGGTCTTCTCGTAGGCCGCGTAGTGGTAGATGTGCATCTTCGGATAGCGCTTGCGACGCTTGCGGACCATCGCGAGGAAGTCGACTAGCGCCTTGCGCTCGCTGGCGCGGTCGTGCGCCCACAGCGGACGGAAGGCGCCTCCGGCGTCGAGCACGCCCCACATGTACTCAAGGCCCCATTCGCGGCCGTCGATGGTCCACAGCGGATCGCCCTCGAAGTCGAAGAACAGGTCGCCCTTGTCGGGATCGGGCAGCAGGGTGAGAGGCTGCGCGTCGGCGACTTCGAACGGAGGCTTGCCGTCGACCCGCGGTGCGATCTGCAGGCGTGCCTGTTTGGTCAACGATGCGACGGTCCTGGCCGACAGCTCGGGCACCGCGCCGTCATGCTCCGCGAGCGCCGTCAAGGTCGTGATGTCGGCTTCGATCAACCGGGCGCGCTGGCTGACCCGCATACCGGCCACCAGCAGCAGGTCGTCGGTGGCGCGGACCTGGATCGCGCACTCGGGACAGCGGAAGCATGCCCGCACCTCGTCGTCCTCCCATCTGACCGCGGTGCCGCCGGCCAGATGGTCGTCGAGCAGTCGCTGCAGCGCGGCGCGGCGGGGCAGATAGACCGGAAGCAACTCGTCGACGCGGTAGCTCACAGTGGAGCCGTCGCCGAGCACCAACTCGACTTCTGGCGCGACGGGTACACCCGCCGCGGCAAGCGTGTCGGCGTAGGCCGCGAGTTGTAGCAAGGCCTCGACCTTGACCGACCGGGCCAGCTTCGTGTCGCGGAGCCGGTACCGCGTCCCGTCGAACACCAGAAAATCGGCGAAGCCGACGAAGCGGCCGTCGAACATCGCGGCCTGATAGATCACCGACGCGCGACGGTCCACCGCGCGCATGGTCTGGTCGGCGGCGGCGGTCAGCCCGTCGACGGTGTAGTTCGGCCTGCCGATGATCGCGACGGTGTCATCGGCGAGCTCCCGCAGCTCGTCGAGGTGGCGCTGTTCGTGCTCGCCGCCGAGTTTGGCTGTCCGTGCGAGCAGTTCGTCCTCGACGGCGACCCGCGGTCCCCAGCCGAGCTGCGCATCGAACGAGCGCAGCAGCGCGTACTCGCAGCGCGCAGCGGCGGCGAGATCGGATGCGCTGTAGATGACGCGATCGTCGGCGACGAACACGCTGCCACTGTATGTGAGCCAGCCGACACCTCAGTACGCGCGAACGTGGGTTACCCGCACGCGAATGCGGTCTCGGCGTGACACAAGCCCACACTCGTCCATCCCCACGGGTTCGCTTATCCACAGACCGGCCGTTCACATGGCCGCGACGGCCGATTGTGTGGGACCGCGCGCTGACGGTGAGCGCATGAATGAGGAATTCCTGCCGTTCATCGGCACTGAGGCGTTGTCCACCGGCACGGTAACCAGGCGAACGTTGGCTAGTCGCCACGACATGGTCTATCGCAATGTCTACTTGCGGAAGGGTGTTGAGCTCACACCGGAAAGACGGGCGGTGGCGGCTTGGCTGTGGTCGAAGAGAAACTCCACCATCGCCGGACTGTCCGCCGCGGCCCTGCACGGATCACGGTGGATTGATTCGGAGCTACCTGCCGAGCTAATCCGTGGCGAGGCCTGCGACGTGGGCGGGATCGTCATCCACCGCGAGCAACTCCGCGATGACGAAATCTGCGTCGCGCAAGGGATGCCGGTGACTACGCCGGCGCGGACAGCGTTCGATCTTGGTCGGCGAGATCGGCTCGAAACGGCGATAATCCGGGTCGACTCGCTGGCGAACGCTGCCGGCCTCAAGCCGGACGATGTCGAAGCCGTCGCCGAAAACCATCATGGGGCTCGCGGAATGGTGCAGCTACGGCGCGTTGTGGAGCTGATGGACGGCGGCGCCGAGTCGCCGCAGGAAACTCGGACGCGGCTGCTGTTGATCGCCGCCCGGTTTCCGAATCCGCAAACGCAGATCCGTATCGTCGACGAGTACGGCTCCTTCGTCGGCCGCGCCGACATGGGGTGGGAGGACTGGAAGGTCGGCATCGAATATGACGGTCCGCAGCATTGGACCGACCCTGAACAGCATGCTCGCGATATCGACCGGCTGGCCGAACTGGCGGCCCAAGGCTGGGTGATCATCCGGGTAAGTCGAGATCTCTTGCGCTGCCGGCCGCATGTCTTCCTCGCCCGCGTGCAGGATGCAGTGCGGGCGGCGGGTGGATCCCATTGGGGCGAAATCCGGCTCAACGCGCGCATTTCCTGGCTCTGACAGAGCTGCCGAGTGTGGGCTTGACGCACGCAAACGCGCTGGAAGCGTGCGGGTAACCAACGTTCGTCGATCTCGGGCCGGTTCAGCCGGGCGTGTTGCCGATCAGCTCGACACCGTTGCCGTTCCACCGGAATTTCACCACGCTGTCTAAGCCCTCAATGCCGCCGGAGTAGCGCAGTGCGATGGTGTCGCCGGTGGTGGCCGAGTCGTCGATGCCGTTGAACCCGTAGGTGTCCGGCACGCCGGTCGGGATGAACTTGCCGAGGTGAAACAGCACGGCGCGGGTGTTCGGGTTTTCCGAGTTGGTGTTGGCCCTGACAATCACCGCTGACAACTGCGCGCATTCGTTGTAATTGCCCGCCAGCGGCTCGGGGTTCCACGCCTGATTGCTGCGCGGGTCGCGGGGCAGCTCCGAGACGGCCTTGATGATCTCGGGCGCCGCCAGGTTAACGGCGCACGGGTCGGCCGCCTCGGTCGTGGTGGGAGCGGCAATCGACGGCATGGGCGGCGACGACGGACGCGCGGGCGCCGAGACAGGGGAGGTGACCGTCGGCTCCGGTGTCTTGGACGCGGTCGAGTCGCTCGAACCACATCCGGCGACCACAAGCGCCGCCGCGCCAATCACCACCGCCCACTTCACAGATGCGGACCGTACCGTCATCGCGATCGCTGGTCGAACCGGCGCGCGGACGGGAATAGCACTACCAGCCATTAGACTCAGACCCCGATGACGTCCCTTGACACAGATTCGGCCACCGCCGCCCTGACCTTCGCTGACCTGCAGATTCACCCGTCGGTGCTGCAGGCGGTCGCCGACGTCGGATATGAGTCGCCGTCGGCCATCCAGGCAGCAGTCATCCCGGCGATGATGGCCGGCTCCGATGTCGTCGGCCTGGCCCAGACCGGCACCGGGAAGACCGCGGCTTTCGCGATGCCGATCCTGTCCAAGATCGACCCCGCCAACAAGGCGACCCAGGCTCTCGTACTCGCCCCCACTCGGGAGCTGGCGCTGCAGGTGGCCGAGGCGTTCAGCCGGTACGGCGCCCACCTGCCTGCTATCAACGTGCTGCCGATCTACGGCGGGTCCTCCTACACCGTGCAGCTGTCCGGGCTGAGGCGCGGAGCGCAGGTTGTCGTCGGAACGCCGGGCCGGGTGATCGACCACCTCGAGCGCGGCACCCTCGATCTGTCCCGGCTCGACTACCTTGTGCTCGACGAGGCCGACGAGATGCTGCAGATGGGTTTCGCCGAGGACGTCGAGCGAATCCTCTCCGGAACCCCCGAGTACAAACAGGTCGCGCTGTTCTCCGCCACCATGCCGCCGGCCATCCGCAAGATCACCAAGAAGTATCTTCACGACGCCGTCGAGGTGGCGGTTACGGCGAAAACCACCACGGCGGAGAACATTACGCAGCGTTACATCCAGGTGGCCGGTCCACGAAAGATGGACGCGCTGACCCGTCTCCTCGAAGTCGAGCCGTTCGAGGCGATGATCGTGTTCGTCCGCACCAAGCAGGCCACCGAGGAGGTCGCCGAGAAACTGCGGGCGCGTGGCTTCTCCGCGGCGGCCATCAACGGTGACATCCCACAGGCACAGCGTGAGCGCACCATCGCCTCGCTCAAGAACGGCAGCGTCGACATTCTGGTCGCCACTGATGTGGCCGCTCGCGGCCTGGACGTCGAGCGCATCTCGCACGTGCTGAACTACGACATCCCGCACGACACCGAGTCCTACGTCCACCGCATCGGGCGCACCGGCCGCGCCGGTCGATCCGGACAGGCGCTGCTGTTCGTGTCACCACGCGAGCGGCACATGCTCAAGTCCATAGAAAAGGCGACCCGCCAACAACTCACCGAAGCAGAGCTGCCCACCGTCGACCACGTCAACGCGCAGCGCGTGGAGAAGTTCCGCGACTCCATTACCGACGCGCTGGGTGCTCCTGGTTTCGAACTGTTCCGGCGCATGATCGAGGACTACGAGCGCGAGAACGACGTCCCGATGGTGGACATCGCCGCTGCGCTGGCGGCGCAGGCACGCGACGGCGAGCAGTTCCTGATGTCGGAACCGCCGCCGGAGAAGCGTCGCCGCGACGACCGGCCGGAGCGCTCCGACCGGCCGGACAAGCGACCGCGCAAACCGGGCCAGGGTTTCGCGACCTATCGCATCGCGGTGGGCAAGCGGCACAAGGTGAGTCCGGGTGCGATTGTGGGCGCCATCGCGAATGAGGGTGGTCTGAATCGCAGCGATTTCGGGCACATCTCCATCCGGCCAGATCACTCGTTGGTGGAGTTGCCCGTCAAGCTTCCTCGCGAGACCGTGAAAGCGTTGGAACGGACCCGCATTCAGGGAATCCTGATCAATCTCCAACCCGACCGGCCGCCACGCAAGGCCGGGAAGAACAACCGCAAATCGACATGACCCTGTCGAAGGACGTGGCAGCGCAAGGCGGCCTGGAATCGGTCAGCAAGGCCGAACGCGTTGCGTCGCTCACTGGAATCCGCGCGGTCGCCGCGCTGTTGGTGGTACTGACCCACGCCGCCTACACCACAGGCAACTACTCCCACGGCTACGTCGGACTGGTGTACTCGCGGATGGAGATCGGTGTGCCGATCTTCTTTGTGCTGTCCGGGTTTCTGTTGTTCGGACCTTGGGTCAAGGCTGCCGCATCGGACGGACGGTCGCCGTCAGTGCGCCGCTACGCCTGGCATCGGGTGCGACGCATCGGGCCCGCGTATGCGGTAACCGTCATCGCGGCGTATCTGCTCTACCACTTCCGCATGGCCGGGCCGAATCCCGGGCACACGTGGATGGGGTTTATCCGCAATCTGTCGTTGACGCAGATCTACACCGACCAGTACCTGTATTCGTATCTGCACCAAGGCCTTACCCAGATGTGGAGCCTCGCCGTCGAGATCGCGTTCTACGTGGCGTTACCGCTGATGGCCTACCTGCTGTTGGTGGT
>JAVRPX010000684.1:0-8506 GCA_032161985.1 Mycobacterium sp. | reverse complement strand
ACACCGACACGCTGTCCGGCATCGACGGCATCGATGGACTTGTCGTCGCCGACGAGCGCCCCGATGCGGTTGCGGCGGTAGCCGCCAAACATGGTGCAAAACCCGCAGACTCGGTGGAGGAGCTGCTTGCGTCGGGCGTCGACGGTGTCGTGGTCTCGGCCGCAACGCCTGCCCACGCCGAGCTGACGCTGGCCGCCGTCCATCGCGGTCTGCCAACCTTCTGCGAGAAGCCGATCGCCGCGACCGCCGCGGTGAGCGCCAGGGTCGCCGAGGTGATCGCTCGTTCGGGCGTGCCGGTACAGGTCGGCTACCAGAGGCGGTTCGACGCCGCGTTCGCCGCCGCCAAGCGCGCGGTCGACGACGGCTCGCTGGGCCTGCTGCACACCGTCCGCAGCACCACCATGGATCCCGCTCCCCCGCCCATGGAGTACATCGCGGGTTCCGGCGGCATCTTCCGCGATTGCGCTGTCCACGATTTCGACGTGCTGCGCTGGATCACGGGGCAGCAGGCCGTCGAGGTGTACGCGACCGGCAGCGTGCAGGGCGACCCGAGGTTCACCGAGTACGGCGACGTCGATACGGCCGCGGTGGTGGTGAGGTTTGATCAGGGCACCCTCGGGGTGGTGTCGGCGGCCCGCTACAACGGCCGCGGATACGACTGCCGCCTGGAGGTGCACGGCTTCCACGACACGGTCGTCGCAGGCTGGGACGAGGGTGCACCGGTGCGGAATGTCGACCCGGACAACGAGTTTCCAGCAGGCCCCGCGCACCACTTCTTCATGGACCGCTTCACCGACGCGTTTCGCGCCGAGTTGACCGCGTTCGTCGACGTGGTCAACGGCACCGCTGCGCCCGCGTGCACGGTCGCCGACGCGGTCGAGGTCGCGTGGCTGGCGGAAGCGGCCACAGAGTCGCTGCGGCGCGGAGTCCCGGTACGGATCGAGGATGTGAGGTCACTGTGAAAATCGCTGGCGCGCCAATCTCCTGGGGTGTGTGCGAGGTGCCGGGTTGGGGGTACCAACTCACCCCGCAACGCGTACTCGCCGAGATGCGTGACGTCGGGTTAGCCGCAACCGAACTGGGACCCGAAGGCTTCCTGCCGTCCGATCCCGACGAGCTGAGCGCTGTGCTGGATTCCTACGGACTGAGCTGCGTGGGGACCTTCGCGCCGGTCGTGCTGCACGACGCCGGGCACGACCCCCTGCCCGACATCGCAGGCCCGCTCGACGCGCTGGTGGCGTGTGGTGCCAACGTTCTCGTGCTCGCCGCGGCGACCGGTACCGACGGATACGACTCGCGCCCGACGCTCGACGACGACCAATGGGCAACCCTGCTTGGCAATCTCGATCGACTCGGCGCCTCGGCGGCGGAGAAGGGCGTGCTCGCGGTGCTGCACCCGCATGTCGGCACGATGGTCGAGACCCGTAGCGACGTCGATCGGGTGCTGGCCGGTTCGCAGATCAAGCTGTGCCTGGACACCGGCCACCTGCTGATCGGGGGAACCGATCCCCTGCAGTTGGCCCGCGAGGTGCCTGGCCGCATCGCCCATGCCCACCTCAAAGACGTCGACGCTGCCCTCGCAGCCCGCGTTCAAGCCGGTGAGCTGACCTACACCGACGCCGTGCGGCACGGCATGTACACACCGCTCGGCGGCGGCGACGTTGACATCGCCGGAATCGTCACGGCGTTGCGTAGCAACGGCTTTGACGGCTGGTTCGTGATGGAACAGGACACCGTCCTCGACGCCGACCCGACCGATGAGGGACCGGTGCGCGACGTACGCGCCAGCGTGGCCTACATCACCGACGTCTGCCGAACTGTGCCCGTATGAGCCTGCGGATCGGGGTGCTCGGCGCGTCGCGGATCGCCGAACTCGCCATCGTCGGGCCCGCACGAGAGCTGGGCCACCGGCTTGTCGCCGTCGCGGCCCGTGACCCACATCGGGCGCAGCTGTTCGCCGAAAAGTACGGCGTGGAACGCGTTTTAACCTCCTACGACGAAGTCGTAAACGATCCCGAGGTCGACGTCGTGTACAACCCGCTGGTGAATTCACTGCACGCGCCATGGAATCTCGCCGCGGTCGCGGCGGGCAAGCCGGTACTGACGGAGAAGCCCTTCGCCCGCAACCGCGCGGAGGCGCAGCGGGTGGCCGAAGCGGCCGACGCCGCGGGCATCACGGTGATGGAGGGGTTTCACTACCTCTTCCATCCGGTCACGCGCCGAGCGCTGGACTTGGCGGGCAATGGCGCGCTCGGTGAGCTGATTCATGTCGAGGCGCGGATGGCGATGCCGGCGCCGGAAAACGGCGACCCGCGGTGGTCGCTGGAGCTGGCAGGCGGCGCCCTGATGGATCTGGGCTGCTACGGCCTGCATTTCATGCGGCGGCTGGGCCATCCGTCGATCGTCCGCGCCCACGCCGAGCAGCGCAGCCCTGGCGTCGACGCGTGGTGCGACGTCGACCTCGCCTTTGTCGACGGGGCGACTGGGCTGAGCGCGAACTCGATGGTCGCCGACGACTACACGTTCACGATTCACATCGTCGGTACCCGCGGAGATGTGTTCGTGCACAACTTCGTCAAGCCCCACGACGACGACCGGCTGACCATCAACACAGCCGAAGGCACGATTGTCGAGCACCTAGGCACCCGGCCGTCGTACACCTACCAACTCGAGGCGTTCGCCGCCCACGTGCAGCACGGGGCTCCGCTACCGCTCGATACCGGCGACGCAGTCGAGAACATGGGCTACGTCGACGCCGCGTACCGCGCCGCGGGCATGACTCCGCGCTAAACCGCGGTCGCGCCATTGAGGCGGCTGGGCAGTTCCTCTCGCAGCATCGTGCAACTGCGTTCCGCGACCGCGGCAATGGTCTTGGACGGGTTGCGCCCGATGGCCCTGGGAATCACGGATCCGTCCATCACAAACAGGTTGTCGAAGTCGAACACCTCGCACCTGTCGTCGGTCACTCCCGCACCCGGCGCAGATGCCATGTTGCAACCGCCGAGTGGATGCGGCGTGACGAGCATGCGTAGGCGCTTCCAGGTCCACGACGGCATCGGCTCGCCACCCGTCGCGAGCGTTATCGCGATATGGACGTCGTTGAAGGTGTCAAGTGCACTGACCGAGCGCTGTGGATTCCAGTCCAATCGCGTCCTGGCGCGCCAGAACTTGAGGGGGTTCTGAAGCGAGAACTCACCGTCCGCCGCGTCGATCGACTGGCCGAACCAAGGGATGATGTCGCTGAAATCAGTGAGGTCACTGGCCTTTCGGTACATCGCTCCGCGAAAGCCGCCCTTCTTCTTCCAGGACTTCAGTAGATGCGCGCCGAAGTTCGGCAGGCCGCCGTCCTCGACGAAGATCCGGCCGTCATACCCGATCATGTTGTCGTCGGGCAGATCGACGCCGTTGAGCAGGTCGATCCTGGCGCCGATCGTGGGCCCCTTGGTTGGCTCGAGAAGCGGGTGGTCTGGATTGCGGTAGCGGGCCAGAGTGAGGAAATCACCGTTGGGGCTCCAGCCTCGGCCGAGCGCGCGAGGCAGATTCTTCAGCGTGCGGAACCCATCGCGTGAGCGCAACAATATCTCGGTGGATCCGATGGAACCGGCCGCGAGAATCACGATCTTTCCGACGATTTCGCGCTTGCGACGTCGCCCTTCCGATATGTCGAGGTAGTGGACGCGCCATGCACCGCCTGGCCCCTCCGCGATGTGAGTGACCATCGACATGGGCCAGATCTCGGCGCCGTCCACCTTTGCCTTGGCGAGGTAGTTCTTGTCTAGCGTCTTTTTCGCGCCATTCACACACCCGATCACGCACTCGCCGCAGTGGACACACTTGTCCTTCGCATACACACTGGGATCGCTCCACGGCGCGCCGCCCCTGTCCGGCGCGTGTTCATCGAATGCCACAGCCAGCGGCAGGGATTCGTATTTCGGCGCCATCCCCAAGCCGGCCGCCGCTTGCTGCAGCAGATTCATCCTGGGGTTGAACTGACCAGGCGGAATGTGTTCCGGTTGCAGAACATTGCCTACATTTTCGTAGTACGGCTCCATCTCGTCCGCCGTGATCTCCGACGGCCAGCCGCTGCGAAAAACTATCGGCGGAGCATCCACGCACACGTTCGCGTAGATCAGTGAGCCGCCGCCGACGCCAGCGCCGGTGGCCACCACCATCTGATCGAGAACACGCAGATCCAGCCAGCCGTTGAGCAAGTGCGGCATCCTGCTGGAGTACACGTAGTCGCGCCAACGTTGCGGAGTCGAATGATGCTTCGACCAGTCCCGCCCACGTTCGAGCACCACCACGCTTCGTCCAGTAGGGGCCAGCCGGCAGGCTGCGACGGCGCCCCCGAACCCGCTGCCGATGATGACGACGTCGGCGCGCTCCTCGGCGCTCACCAGCGTCGACCTTTGATGTAGGTGTTCACCAGTGACTTGACGAAGAACCGGTAGAACGAGAGCTTCTGGATGAACCTGTCGAACAACCCGAAGTCGCCGAGGACCTTCATCGAGAGCAGCTGCCGGACGAACCCCCACAGCGTTATCCGAAGAACCCCCGCCGCAACGGGTTCGCCCATTCCGCCGCTCAACGGGAACAGCTGTACGTGGAGCGTGGTCGTCGCGGGCCATAGCCGCCACGGTAGAGACGGTTCGACGTACTTGCGCCCGCGCATTCTGTACTGCTGACCGTCGATCGAGAATCTGGTGTCGTAGACCAACTCACGCACGCCTTTCCCGTTTCGGATCGCGCGACGGAAGAGGCCGAAATCCCCATCGCCCATGCCGATGAAGTCACCGCCCAGCACAGGTATCGAGCCGGACGCTCGCCACTCCCCTTTGTGGTTCGGATCCTTGATGAATCCGGGCAGATTCGGCAGCGTGACAGTGGCACGCAGTTGCATTGCGATGGCGGCATCGTCCTGATAACCCTTGACCGGGTCGGTGATGCCCATCGTGATCAATCCGGTCATCACCTCCCTGAACCGCAGACCCGGACGGGCCACCGTCAGCTTGTGACGAATTTCCTCGACGGTCGGCGTAGCGATCGGTTCCGCGCGCTCTACGCGATTCGCTTCCATCACCATGGCTTGCTCAATTCGTCGAGGATGAACGGGAAGACGTCGCGGTGCGAGTACTGCCCGAGGAACACGTCGAGATGTCCGTAGTCGGCGAACTTCTGCAGCGTGTGCCTGCCCGGCTGGTGCCGCTCGAAGTATTCGAAGGTGCGGCCCATGCCCACCGGCAGGAAGGTCTGGTTGCGGTCACCGGTCATGAAGACGAAGCGGGCGTCGGTCTGCGGCGCGTCGGCGGTGAACAGCGGCGGCAGCTCGCGGTATACACCCGTGGACACCATTTCGCCCGCCGCCGACGAGTCCGCGATATGCCCGTAGTACGACATCGGCACCTGGCCGAACTCACCCTTTATCCATTCGTGAGTGGCGTCGTTGAGATTCTCGTGGCGCCACAGGGTGGGGTGGCCGTACCCGTACATGAAGCTGGTGTGGTTGCACACCGCGTTATCGCATTCGTCATGCGTGGCCTTGACGTACCAGCCGAGGATCTTGGGCAGCAGCCGTGGCGCGTGCAGACCCCACTGCGGATTGATGCCGCTGATCTTTTCGTGGTTCAAAAAGGCCACGGCGAACGGAAGTTTCAGCCGCGCCTGCCACGGCATCACGGGGTGCAGCGCCGACGAATTCGAAATCACCAGGGACACGTCCGGGAGGAGTCCCGCGGTGATCGCCATCATGAACGCGCACGATCCCTGGCAGTGGATGAGGGCCTTGATCTTGTCGGCACCGGTCCGCTTGCGTACCTCTTCGACCGCCCTCGGCATGTCCAGCACCGCCGCGTCGTCGAGGGTGTACCTGATCGCGGGCAGGTCGATGCTGGACCGCCAGTTCAGCATCCACAGGTCGAAACCCTTCTTGGTCAACTGCTTCAGCAGATTGTCAGTCGGCGCGTTCCAGAGGTTGGCGCGCGTGCCCGTGCCCGCGACCATCAGCAGTGGCTCGCCGTCGCCGCGCAGGCGTTTGAAGTTCAGGGTGAAACCGTCCCTTGCCGGGAACTCGATCGTCTCGAAGCGGCGTTGGGGAATCGGCTCGATCGGGTCCGGCACGCTGATCGCCTGGGCCTGCCCATTGGTCGACGGGGGCGCTCCAATAACCATCTGACCTCCTGCGCGTCGCGGTGTTACCGAGCTACAGCGTGCTCGGCGATCGCGGGGACGTCTTGCGTAGTCCGCTACTCGTTTTTGCGGCGGCGACGACTTCGGCCAGAAGCGTGCGGTCGGCGACGTTGAGTTTCATGCACGCGCGGTAGATGTGTCCCTCGACCGTGCGCACCGAGACGCACAGTCGCTCGGCGATGGCCTTGTTGGTCATCCCCTCGGACACCATGATCGCGATCTCGAGCTCCCGGCCGGTCAAGGGCAACGGGTTCAGCACCTGGTCGAGGGCCGGCGTGGACGCGCCGCCTGCGAGTTCGGCGGCTCGGGCCATGGCTTCGACCTCGCCCTTGCGCTCGTGGCGGGCGGCGAACACCTTGGCCGCCTGCGCGGCAGCGTCGGCCGCGGCGCACTTCATGCCGAGGTCGGCGAGTTCGGCTGCGACGGAAGTCAGGCCTTTGGCATCGGCGGCCGTCAGCGCGCGGCCGTGTGCCAACGCGGCTCTGCCTGCCACACAGTCCAGGGCGCTCGCGACGCGAGCGATCGCATCGACGGCCGTCTCGTCGCCGAGCCGAACCGCGTCGTGCAACGCCTGCAAGGTGATGGCCAGCTGTCCTGACCGTTCGGCAATACGGGCGGCATCGCGCGCGGCGCTGATCGCTCCGGTCATGTTGCGGGCGGCGGCCAGCGTCCACGCGCGTCCCAGGGCGAGCTCGGGCGCATACAGTTCGGACCTCAGGCTATGCCGGGATTCGGCGCGCGCCAGTATCTCTGCCGAACCTGCCGCATCGCCCTGCTGACCTAGTGCCTGCGCGAGGTACATCAGCGCGAGGGGTCCCCATGAGTAGCCGGTCTCGGCCAGCGCGGCGGCGGACTGACGCAGCAGAGACGTCGCCAGGTCGAACTCCCCCGTCGCGATCAACGTGCGTGCCAACAGAACTTCGCCGATCGCCCGCCCTGGTTGCTGCAGCTCGGAGAACTCCATGAAATGGCGCGCCAGACGCTGCGCGTGCAGCACGCTCTTGGTCATCATCTGCGTGGTGATCTCACCGAGCCCGATGGTGAACCGCAGCAGCCCGGGATGCGCCGCAGCCAAGCCGCGTTCGGCCAGAGGGCCGACGTCGTCGAACCTGCCCAGCCGCGCGCTCGACAGTGTGGCGGTCGCGGCCGCCCATGCGACGGCGAGGTCCTGGCTGGCAGGTGAACCCAGCACCTCGGCGGCGATCTCCACCGCCCTCCTGGGGTCGCCGGAGTTCATCGCGAAGGTGGCCGCCAGCGCGTCGATGGTCGCGACGGCCGCAGGCTCCGAAATGCGGTCGCGCATCGCGTAGAGGAAATCGACGGCGGCCTCGGGCTGATCGAGCATCCAGAACTGGTTGGCCGCCTTCGGCACTGACCACGCGGTGAGGTCCCACTCCGTAAGCGTGTCCGGGTCGACCGGATTCAGCACCTGGTCGGCATCGGGACCACGACCCAGCCACGACAGCGCGTGCGCCAGCGGCAGTCTGGCAGGCAAGCCGCCCGAGCGGTCAAGGGCACTCTGCGCCAGGCGCTCCCCCAGCAACAGGTCTCCCAGCCGCATCGCCTCCCAAGACGATGTGACGACATCGTCCACCGGCGGCGGGGTGTCGCTGTCGATGGCCAGCGCTGCGAGTCGCAACCTGGCGCTGACGTGTTCAATGGGCTTGGACTGCAGCTGCGCGACCAGCTGCGTGCGCAACCGCCGGGTCGCGATCTGGCCGAGCGACGCCCGCACCTGCTCGGCGTAGAGCGGGTGAGCGGAGTGCACGACGAGATCGTCGCCGCGCTTGACGACCTCGATGACGTGCTGATCCTCGGCTTCTTCGAGGGCCTCTCGGCCCGCCAGATCGGTCAGATCCCGCAAGCTGAGCGGCTCCTCCACCGCGAGGTATTCCAGGACCGACCTCGCCGTCGGCGGCAGAGCGTCAAGATGTCGGCCAATCAGCGCGGAAAGCTCGGCAGACAGCCCGATGTGCCCACGCAATTGCCAGACACCGTCGACTTGACGCAGTGCCCCCGAACCAATCGCGCTTTCCGCCAAATGCCGTAAATACAGCGGGTTACCCTGGCTAGCGGTAAATACCGCGTCGGCACTCGACGTCTCCATCGGCCCGCCAAGCACCGCCTCCAGCAAACTTTTCGTCTGATCGGCGTCGAAAGGCTCGATGTCGAGCCTGTCGAGCAGCCGGTCCTTCCACAGCGACGTGATCGCATCGGGGGTTTGCTCGCCCGCCCTGACCGTGATCACGAACCGCGCCGAGCCGGTCAACGCTAGTTGGTGCACGAGTGTCGCGGAGAGATTGTCCAAGTGATGGGCATC
>JAVRPX010000683.1:0-6769 GCA_032161985.1 Mycobacterium sp. | reverse complement strand
CCTCTTTGGTGACCGCCGGTCCAGCCGAGTTGCTGCGCCAGGTAAGGGAATTGGCCGACGACGTTCGCGCCGGCCTGATCGACGGCATCCATCTAGAAGGTCCCTGGCTGTCCACCACGCGCTGCGGCGCCCACCAGCCATCTCTGATGCGGGACCCCGATCCTGCCGAGCTCGACCGGGTTCTTGACGCGGCTGGAGGGACGATTCGGATGGTCACCCTTGCGCCGGAACGCGACGGCGCCCTTGCGGCGATCAAGCAGATCGTCGATGCGGGCGTGGTGGCTGCCGTTGGTCACACCGAGGCGACGTATGAGCTGACGCGGGCAGCCATTGCCGCGGGCGCCACGGTGGGCACGCACCTGTTCAACGCGATGCGTCCGATCGACCGTCGTGAGCCCGGCCCGATCGTGGCCCTTCTGGAAGACGACCGAGTCACCGTCGAGCTGATCACCGATGGTGTGCACGTCGATCCCGCCATCTACCGACATGTCGCGCGCGCAGCGGGCCCCGACCGGGTGTCGTTGATAACCGACGCGATGGCCGCCGCGGGCATGGCCGACGGCGAGTATTGGCTGGGCGAGTTGGCCGTGGCCGTCGCGGACGGGGTGGCTCGCGTGGCGGGAACGCAAACCATCGCAGGCGGCACCGCGACCATGGACCGGGTATTCAAATTCGCTGTAATCCACAGCGGGCTTCCGCGCGATAAGGCGGTGATAGCTGCCGTGCGTCAGGCATCGATCAATCCCGCCCGGGCGTTGGGTCTGCCTAGCGCGGGGCTTGTCCCCGGGGCTACTGCCGACTTGGTGGTGCTGGACTCAGACCTCGCTGTTACGGGCGTGCTGCGTCAGGGATCGTGGGTCATCGAACCCGGGGGCAGTGGATGATTGACCAATGGCTGATCTCAATGTGCTCGGCGGCCCGTTGGAAGCGTGCGGCACCGAGCCGCTGACCGGCTTCTACCGTGACGGCTGCTGCTCGACCGGGCCCGAGGACGTCGGCCTGCACACCATCTGCGCCGTCGTGACTGCTGAGTTCCTGGAGCACCAGCGTTCGATTGGCAACGACCTTTCCACGCCGATGCCTCAATTTCGGTTCCCCGGCCTGATGCCCGGCGACCGATGGTGCGTAACCGCGGTGAACTGGCTTCGGGCCCACAGCGACGGATGCGCGGCTCCGGTGGTGCTGGCCGGCACCCACGAGCGGACCCTGGACGTCGTGCCGTTGGAGGTGCTCAGGGAGTACGCCGTCGACGTGCCCGACGATCTCGGCAGCCTCTGAATGAAATTGACGTTTCCGTAGACCTCGCGCGGGTACTCGTTTCCCAAGGACGAGGAGGTCTGGAGAAATGCCTACTTGGAGTTGGCTAGTTATTGCCGTCGCCGCGGTGATCGTCGTTGTGCTGGCGATGCTCGTCGCGCGCTCAGTGAGCCGCCGTAAGCGAACCGAACGACTGAAGAGTCACTTCGGTCCAGAGTATGACCGAGCTGTCGGAGAGTCCGGTGAACAAGACACCGCCGAAAAGGAGCTCGTCGCCCGCGAGCGAAAGCGACAAAAGCTCGACGTCGTTGTGCTGACTCCGGAATCGCGGGCCAAGTACGTCGAACACTGGCGCACGGTGCAGACCGCGTTCGTCGACAATCCGTCGAGGGCGGTAGGGGATGCGGATCGTCTAGTGACCGAGGTAATGCGTGAACGCGGTTATCCGGTGGACGATTTCGACCAGCGAGCGGCCGACATCTCGGTCGACCACCCGAATGTGGTCGAGCACTATCGAGCCGCTCACATCATCCACCTAGCTCAAGAGAAGGGCGACATCGGCACCGAGGCGCAGCGTGAGGCGTTCGTCCACTACCGCGCGCTCTTCGAGAAGTTGCTTGAGACAGAACACAAGACCGAGAAGGACACGCCAAAGGAGGCACGAGCATGACAACCCACGACGAGCAAACCAGGGCCACCGCGAACTCGAGCGCAGATGAGGCCCCAGCGCCCCGGCACGAATCGAGCGAAGGGATGGAACCTTCGACCCCACGAACCGATCCTTCGGCCGACACGTCGCCCACGGAAGGCGAACCGCTGACCACGGGTGACGAGCCGTCGGCGGCTCGGACGGAACCGCCGCAAACGGAGAACGAGCCTTCCAGTGAACCGTCGACGGAGAGGTCTCTGCTCGCCGACAACGACCTTTCAGGACTGCGATCGCGCTGGGATGACGTCCAGGCCGCCTTCGTCGACAACCCCAAAGAGTGTGTTCAGAAAGCCGACACTCTCGTGGCCGAGGTCGTCGAACAGCTGACGACAGGTTTCTCCGACGCGCGCTCGCGGCTCGAGGCGCAGTGGGCTCGAGGCGAGAGCGCCTCTACGGAGGACCTACGTGTCGCGCTAAAGCGCTACCGCGATTTCTTCCAGCGGCTGCTGTCGGTCTGAGTTCCTCAGGTGGGCCGAGTCAACTTGTGGCGGCGATGAATTCGGCAACGATGCGCCCCAGCTCGGGGCCCTTCTGCTCCTGGACGAAGTGAGCGGCGCCGGTCACCGTCTGGTGGTTCTGGTCTCGGGCGCCCGGGATTCGCTGCTGAAATACCTTGTCCCACCCCCGCGTTGGGGGATCCCCGTCCGAGTACGCGGTCAGGAAGGGGCGCTGCCAGCGTTCGAGCGCGGACATCGTGGCTCGTCCGATCGCAGCGCCCGGGTCGTTGCGGGTGAGTGGGATGAGCGCGGTGAGCTGTTGCAGGCCGGCCTTGAATGACTTGTCGGGAAACGGAGCGTCGTAACCCGCGAGCACGTCGTCGGACAAAGGGCCCGCCACCGCATTCAGGAAGAAGCTCGCGACGATGTCCGGCGACCGCTGATAGAACAGCACGTAGTCAACGAGTGCTTCCTGCAACGTGACTCGGCCGTCGCCGACACCGTGGTTCGCCCAGTCAAGAACACCTTCCAGGGCCGGGTCACTCGTATGCAGGGTGGTGTTGGACGCGACGACGCGTGCGAACCGGTCAGGGTCGCGCGCGAGAACGCTCAACCCGATCGGACCGCCCCAATCCTGCACCACCAGCGTGATCTCTTGAAGGCCCAAGCCGGTGATCAGGCTGTGCAGCCAATCGATATGGCGAGCGAAGGTGTAGTCCGTACGCTCGGTCAGTTTGTCTGAGCGGCCGAAGCCGATGTGGTCGGGTGCAACGACTCTCAGCCCGGCGTCGGTGAGCGTGTGGATCACTTCGCGGTACAGAAACGACCATGTGGGTTGTCCGTGAACGAGCACAACGGTCGGTGCGTCCGCCGGACCCGCGTCTACATAGTGCATTCTCAGCGCGGGGATGCCCTTCGTTTCGACCGGGACGTAGTTGGGCGTGAACGGATATCGCGGCAGGTTCGCGAATCGCTCGTCAGGAGTTCTCAGTACGCTCATGGCGACGCAGTTTAGCCAGCCTGTTCGCGCTACAGCTCGATCTTAAGGAGGCAGTCGATGGCCCGGATACCCGCGAAGCTTGGCTTGACGGCCGAGGAGTTGGACGAGCTGATGACGACGTCGTGGAACATGCGTGTCGCGACCATCGGTCCGGATGAGCGGATCAACCTCACGCCGCTGTGGTTCGGATGGGCAGCGGGACGGGTGTACTTCTTCGGCCGAGGTCAGAAAATCGCCAACCTACGGCGCAGCCCGGTCTGCACCGTCCTCGTCGATCGCCATGAGCAATACGCAGAGCTCGAGGGCGCGATGTTTCAAGGTCATGCGACGGTGCTCGAGACTGCCGAGCAAGAAGACGCCGACTCCCATCTCGAAGAGGTGCGCTGGTCGATGGGAGCGAAATACTCTGGGGGACATGGCGAAACGCCGAGCGCCGAGCGTGTCCGGTATCCGCAGACTGCAAGCGGCCGGTCAGCGCGATGGGTTGTTTTTGAACCCAGCCGGTTGGTCACGTGGGACAACCACAAGTTGCCAAAGCGTTAGCACGACGTCGGGTACGCTCACTCCGTTGATCAGAATGGTCGATTGATGAGCGTCGACAATGCCCCCGGCATCACTGGGATACACCACTTCCCATCCCGCGCGAGCCGAAGAAGCTGTTCGGGTTCATCCCGATACAAGGCGTGCTCCACGCGCAGCGGGAGCAGGTCACGCACGACTACGCCCACATTCTGGCCAACGACCTCTTCTCCGCCGACGCGATTCTCGAAGCCATATTGAACGGTCCCAGCTCCGAGCGACTGTTCACGGCGATCGAGGAGATTTCCGCAGCGATTGACGCAGAGGCCGCCCAGACACTCGACGTGGAAAACCTCATCGCCGAGAAGATTAACAAGCTGACCCCGGAGCAGTACGAATCAATCCTCCGCCCGGTGTTCAAGGACGACGAGATGCTGATGGTCACGGTCGGCGCCGTGCTCGGTTTCTGGGTTGGCGAACTGCAGGTGTTTTTCGTCGAACACTTCGCCCGATAGGCTCGCGATTCGGTGGACCTTCACAGCGAGAAATCAGTCGTTCCAAGGCTATAGCGCGAACCGTGAAGACTATGTCGTTCGCATCGCGATGGTTGGCTACGCTGTCAATTGTGCTCGGTGGCGCGGTGACGGTTGCCGCACCGGCGACGGCCGAACCCGAAGACACCGGAGCATCGGCTCAATCGGTGATCGATGGCTTGAAGGCCGACGGCTACAACGTCGTGATCAACTGGCTGACGGGCTATGACACCGAGCCGCTGTCGGTGTGCACGGTGAGCAACGTCAACAATCCCAACGACGCCAAACCCCCTGCTGGGACGTTCACGACCGTGTACGTCGACGTGTCGTGCCCGAACCGTCAGGACTGAGACTCGCGGATTTCGGCGAATGCGGGTGCGACGAACCGTTGCAGCATCTGGTGTTCGGCACGTGGATCCGCGTCGGGCAAGAACAGCAGTGACATCACCAGGCGCACAATCCATCGTGCGGCGGGGGCGTCGTCGCCGGCGAGCCCGGTGAGCTCAGTAGCGAAGTCGGCCACCACCGGAGATGCGGTCAGCCAGGTCGACCCACCGCCGCCCCGCGCCGAATCCAGGAACAGCCGGCCCATCGGATCGGAGCGGATCTCTGTGACGGCCACCTCAATCGCGGTCAGCACCCGTTCCGGACCTGAGCGCCCCTCGACGCTGGATCGCACGGTTTCGATGATCCGGGCGGCCGTGCTGGCGAGCACTGCGTCGCGAATCTGTTTCTTGCCGCCGACATAGCGGTAGATGGTGGCTCTCGAACAGTGAGTTCGTGCCGCCAATGCGTCGACACTGAACGCGTCGAATCCATCGCGGACGATCAGCTCGGTGGCCTTCGCGTAGATGCGCTCGGTCGCGGTCGCGCGTCGACCGCTGTCAAAGAGCCAGTCATCGCGTGACATGGATTCCAATTTATCTCAGCGGTGAGACAAATACTCAGAATTTCTCAGGTATCACGGCAGGTCGAGAGGGCGGTGTGAGACGAACCGAGCGAGTGGCGGGCAAGCGCCCTTGTCGACTCTCGCGCGACCCATTGACCACCGTCGTTCATGCTGGTCAACCTGGACAAGTGAAGGTGCTTCAGGATCCGCTCGAGTTCTTCGGCGTCGACGCGCTGCAAGACCCGTATCCGCTGTACGACCGCCTCCGCGTGGAAGGCCCCGTCCATCGCATCGGCGAGTCCGGGTTTTACCTGGTGTGCGACTGGGCGGCGATCAACAACGCTGTCAACCGTGCCGAGGACTTCTCGTCGAACCTGACTGCGACGATGACGTTCACTGCTGACGACACCGTCGTCCCGTTCGAGATGGATGGGCTCGGGGGACCCACACAGGTTCTCGCCACCGCCGACGACCCCGCCCATGCGGTGCACCGCAAGATGCTGGTGCACCAGCTGGCGGCCAAGCGGGTTCGTGCAATGGAGTCCTTCGTCGCCGAAACCTTCGACCGGCTCTGGACGGACAACCTCCGCGATGGACGCATCGAGTGGATGGGCACGGTGGCCAACAGACTGCCGATGATGGTCGTCGCGCAATTGATCGGCGTGCCAGCCGAAGACGTCGACCAGTTGATCAGGTGGGCGTACGCGACCACCCAGCTGCTCGACGGACTGGTCGATCAGGACCAGCTCGCAGCGGCGGGCGTCGCGGTCATGGAACTGAGGAACTACATCCAAAGCCACTTCGACCTGTCCGCTGCCGAGCCACAGGATGACTTGCTCGGCGCCCTGGCAACCGCCTGCGGCACAGGTGAATTCGATGAGATCACCGCGCAATTGATGATGATCATCCTGTTCAGTGCCGGTGGGGAGTCGACCGGATCGTTGCTCGGCAATGCGATGTGGATCTTGGCGACGCGCCCCGATGTTCAACGACAGGTGCGCGACAATCCCGACCTGCTGGCGCCCTTCATCGAGGAGGCGTTGCGATTCGAACCGCCGTTCCGTGGCCACTATCGTCACGTCGTCGCCGACACCACCTTGGGCGGCACGGACCTGTCGGCCGGTTCCCGCTTGCTGCTGTTGTGGGGAGCGGCGAACCGGGACCCGGCCCAGTTCGACGCGCCACATGAGTTCCGGCTTGATCGGCCAGGTGGTAAGGGGCACATCACCTTCGGCAAAGGAGCGCATTTCTGCGTTGGCGCCGCGCTGGCGCGCTTGGAAGCTCAAATCGTTTTAGGCGCGGTCCTCGACCGCACCTCCCGAATCGATGCGATCGATATCGGGCCGTGGCTGCCGAGCATTCTCGTCCGTCGCCGCGAACATCTGGAGCTGGCGGTGATTTGACCTGCTACGGCTGGGACAAGGC
>JAVRPX010000682.1:0-4124 GCA_032161985.1 Mycobacterium sp. | reverse complement strand
CTGCCCGGCTACGCGGGGTCGCGTCCCGTTCGGGTCGGCAACGCCGCCAATGTCCAAGTGCAACTGGACGTCTTCGGCCCGGTGGTGCAGCTGATCGCCGATCTATGCCAGCGGCGGATAGCCAACGGCGTGCGCAACGTCCTGACGGATGCGGACTGGAACCTGGTCAGCGAGATGGTGTTCGCCGTCGAAAGCCGTTGGGTGGAACCGGATCACGGAATCTGGGAGATTCGCGGAAACCCTCGCCATCACGTGTACTCGAAGGTGATGTGCTGGTTGACGGTGGACCGTGCGTTGAAGCTGGCCGCGGAGTTCGGCCGCGAGGCGCCGCCGGGATGGTCCACGCTGCGCGACGTGATCTCCAGGCAGGTGTGCGAGCGCGGCTGGAACGACGAGGTGAAGTCCTTCACCGCCGCCTACGACGGCACCGACCTCGACGCGGCCACGCTGCACATCGGGCTGTCCGGGTTGATCGACCCGTCCGATGAACGGTTCGCGGCCACCGTCATCGCCACGGAAGCCGAACTGCGCAGCGGTGCAACGGTTTACCGCTATCACCGCGACGACGGGCTGCCGGGTATCGAGGGCGGCTTCCATCTCTGCGCGGCGTGGCTGCTTGAGGCGTACCTGCTGACGGACCAACGCTTTCAGGCCGAGGCGCTGTTCGACAGGCTGGTCGCCGCGGCGGGTCCGACGGGGCTGCTGTCCGAGGAATACGATCCGGTGGCCGAGCGCGCACTCGGAAACCATCCGCAGGCGTACAGCCACATCGGGCTGCTGCGCTGCGCGCAACTACTGGACAATTAGCGATTTCAGGCTGGTGGGCCCGCAGTGCGGCCACGCACCACTTCGGTGTCGAGCACGTCGATCACCGGCAGCCCGTCTCGCGGCGGGCTGTGCAGCAGCCGACCGGCACGTCGGCCCTTCTCCAAGCTCGGCTGTATTACGGTGGTCAGCCGGCGCCGCAATGCCTCTGGGACGCCGTCGAATCCGGTCACCGTCATCTGGCCCGGCACATAGATCCCTCGTGCGCGCAGGTAGTCCATCGCCGACAGGGCGAGCACGTCGGCCGTGCACATCAATGCAGTGATCCGAGGATTCACATCCAGCGCCACCTCTGCGGCGGCGCCGCCCGAGGTCAGCAGGTGCTCGTAGCTCTCGACGACGGTCAGTGACTCGGGGTCCAGCCCCGCCGCGGTCATCGCGTCGTAGACGCCATGGATGCGCTCGCGCTGCACGTGAAAATGCGGTGTCTGCACCCGCTCCGGGTCGGCGACTGCAGGCCGGGGTCCGCCGTGCGGCCAGTCACGGCCCAGCCGCATGGTGAGCAACCCGATCTCCTGATGGCCCAGTCCCACAACATATTCCGCAAGCTGGCGCATCGCGTCGCGGTCGTCGATACAGACCCGTGACGTGCCTGGGACGTCCTTCGGCTGGTCGACGACGACCACCGGCAGATGGCGCTGTTGCACCACAGGCAGGTACGGGTCGTCATCGGAGGCGGAATAGACGACGAAGCCGTCGACACCCGCAGCGAGCACGGCCGCAGAGCCGTCGCTGACACTGCGGTTGGGCCCAACCGCAACCAACAGCAGGCCCTGCCCCGCCTCCTCGCACGATTCGGCAAGTCCGGCTACGAAATCCAGCGCGGCCGGATCGGAGAACGAATAGTTCAGCGGCTCGGTGATCACCAGGCCGACCGCGCCAGCCTTGCGGGTGCGCAGCGACCGGGCCACCGGATCGGGTCCCGGGTACCCCAGCCGCTTCGCGGTGGCAAGCACGCGCTCACGGAGATCGGTCGACAGCTGATCCGGCCTGTTGTACGCGTTGGAGATGGTTGTTCGCGAAACCTTGAGCTCGGCGGCCAACGACGCCAGGGTCGCACGCCGTCTGGGCGCGGGACTCCTCGACATGCTCTGTGACGTTAGTGGATGGCCTCCGAAGCGATGAACGGCGCGCGTTGGTTGAGCTCACAGAAACAGGTCTGCGGCCCGCCGATGCGCTCCCCCCATGCGTCGTCTATCGTTATCGATAATGGTTTCCATTTCGTTTAAGTCCGTTCAGGAGGACTCGTGACTACCCATGGCCGCATCCGGATCGGCACGATTGCCGTCGCAGCGCTTACGTCGGCGACCCTGCTGTTGGCGGGATGCAGCCCCACCTCGTCGAACGGGACGTCGACGACAACCGCCGGATCGACCAGCACCGCGGCGGCGTCGGGTCCCGTCAACGTAGTGGCGAGCTCGAACGTGTGGGGCGACATCACCAAGCAAATCGGCGGCGAACACGTGAACGTGACTTCGATCCTCTCCGATCCGAACGCCGATCCGCACCAATACGAGGCCGATGCGAAGACTGGCGCCGCAATCAGCAAAGCGCAACTCGTCATCGAGAACGGCTTGGGCTATGACGATTTCATGGACAAGCTGCTCTCAGCGTCCCCAAACGCCAACCGCACCATGCTCAATGCCGCTGATGTCATGAAGATCTCGGGATCGGACGCCAACCCGCATATCTGGTACGACATCGCCAAGATCCCCGGTGTCGCAACGGCAATCGCGGATCAACTCGGCAAGGTCGATCCCGCCGACGCCGGCGCATTCACCGCCAACGCGAAGACGTTCACCGACAGCCTGACACCTCTCACGGCCGGAATCGAGAACATCAAGGCCAAATATCCTGGCGCTCCCGTCGGCTACACCGAACGGGTGCCGGGCTACCTCGTCGAGGCGGCAGGCTTGAAGTTGGCAACCCCTGCGTCGTTCGCCCAGTCGATCGAGGATGGCAACGACCCCAGCGTGGCTGACAACTCCGCCATGGACGCGGCTCTGACGGGCAAGACGATCAAGGTGCTGCTCTACAACGGGCAGGTCACCAGCCCCACGACCGATGCAGTCAAGCAGCTGGCACAATCCAATGGGGTGCCCGTCGTCGGTGTGACCGAGACGCTCCCGCCGACGGACAAGGACTTCCAGGCCTGGCAACTCCGTCAGATCAACGAGATCACGACTGCACTCGGAGGATAAAGCGTGGGCGAAACGTCCGCGGAACCGACGGTCCGCCTTCGCGGGGCGAGCCTGGGATACGGCACTCGCCTGCTCTGGCAGAACCTCGACCTAACAGTGGCGGCCGGCGAGTTTGTCGCTGTCCTGGGTCCCAACGGAAGTGGCAAGACCTCCCTCGTCAAGGTGCTGCTCGGCTTGAGTTCTCTGTCATCTGGATCGGTAGAGGTGTGCGGCGCGCCGCCCAAGCGGGGCAGCAGCGTCATCGGATATATCCCGCAGCAGAGGGGATTCGACCGCGACATCCCTATCAGGGGAATCGACCTGGTGCGCCTCGGGCTCGACGGTCATCGGTGGGGCTTCCCGCTGCCCAATCCGCAACGACGACGCCTCGTGGACGCCGCCATCGCATCGGTCGGTGCGACGGAGTTCGCGCAGGCCCCCGTCGGTCGGTTGTCGGGCGGTGAACAACAACGGCTCCGCATCGCCCAGGCCTTGCTGGGCGACCCGAAACTAATGCTGTGCGACGAGGCGCTGCTGTCGCTGGACATCAAACACCAGCGCGACGTGGTGGGGCTAATCGACAGCAGGCGCCGGGCGTTCAACACCTCGGTGTTGTTTGTAACGCACGAGATCAATCCCATCCTGCCCGTCGTGGATCGCGTCCTGTATCTGGTCGGGACCCGCTGGGCCGTCGGGGCTCCCGACGAGGTGTTCACCAGCGCGAAGCTGTCCGATCTGTATCAGACCGACGTCGAAGTGCTCCGCGTGCGGGGTCGGATCGTCGTCGTGGGTCCACCGGACAGTCCGCACTCCGAAATCGGTAGCACGCACTACCACCACCTGCACGACGACGAGGTCGTGCCATGACTTTGGCGGATTTCCTTGCTGAGGGATTCGTCCAGCATGCGCTGATCGCGGCGACCCTCGTCGCGGTGACGGCAGGGCTGATTGGGCCGCTCGTCATAATGCGCGACCTCGCGTTCGCGGTGCATGGGACCGCCGAATTGGCGTTCACCGGCGCGGCGGCCGGCTTGCTGGTAGCCGACGATCCGCTGTTGGGCGCATTGCTGGGGTCGATCGTGGTAGCGACCGCCATGGGCTTGCTCGGGAATCGCGAAC
>JAVRPX010000681.1:0-2532 GCA_032161985.1 Mycobacterium sp. | reverse complement strand
GCTCGTCGGCCACCGAGGAATGCACGATCAGCCTGCGCAGTGTGGTGCAGCGCTGGCCTGCGGTGCCCGCCGCCGAGAACACGATCCCTCGCACGGCGAGGTCCAGATCGGCCGACGGGGTCACGATTGCGGCGTTGTTGCCGCCCAATTCCAGCAGCGCCTTGCCGAACCGTTGCGCCACCCGAGGACCGACCTGCTGACCCATCCGCACCGACCCGGTCGCGCTGAGCAGTGCCACCCGAGGATCGTCGACCAGGCGCTCGCCGACCTCGCGGCCGCCCTGGACGAGCCTGCTGATGTGCGCCGGAGCCCCCACATCGGTGGCGGCCCGTTCGATCAGGGCCTGGCATGCCAGCGCGGTCAGCGGCGTCAGCTCCGACGGCTTCCACACGACGGTGTCACCGCACACCAACGCGATCGCGGTGTTCCACGCCCAGACCGCGACCGGAAAGTTGAACGCGGTGATGACGCCGACCACGCCCAGCGGGTGCCACGTTTCCATCAACCGGTGCCCGGGGCGTTCGGAGGCGATGGTCTTGCCGTACAGCTGCCTCGAAAGGCCGACCGCGAACTGGCAGATGTCGATCATCTCCTGCACCTCGCCGAGGGCCTCGGAGGTGATCTTGCCTGCCTCGATCGTGACGAGTGTGGCGAGATCGGCCTTGTGCTGGACGAGCAGCTCGCCCAGTCGGGCCACCAGGGCGCCCCTTACGGGTGCCGGGGTGGTGCGCCACGTCGTAAACGCTTGCGCAGCTTCGGCTATCGCGGCGTCGGCCTGTTCAGGCGTGGTCTCGGCGACGGTGTACAACACCTCACCGGTGATCGGGGTGCTGGCCGGCAGGCCGGGAATGCCGGGCTCGCCGAGTTCGGCGCGTGAGCCGATCGCCTGTAGCGCGTCGCGCACCTGGGCGCGCAGGGCCTCGACGGTCGGCAGCTGGGATGTCTGAACGGTGGTCAAGATGATGCGACTTTCTCGTAGAGGTCGTATGGGTCATGAATGTGGTGTCCGATCTGACCGGCCATCCAATCCAGGCTGTACTCCGCATTATCGGCCGCCTCGGCCGCCTGTGTGTCGGTATCGAGGTTTGACCGGAAGATGCCCGCCGCCGATACGGGCAGGAAGTCTTCGTAGACAACGGGTTTCGACGGGTCTGCGCCATGGTAGTAGGCCAGTCCGCTGGCGGCCATGGCCTCGTCGGTGGCCGGGAAGTAGTCGCCCCACACGGCGACTGGGTCGGGTGCGGCCATCGCGGCGTCGTAGCGTTGACGGCCCAGCGGGGTCAGGGCGACGCCGCGCGCCTCGACCTCGCCGAAGCGTACCCGCAGCGTGCCATCGGAAACCGTGCCGTCGGCATCGCGGAAACGCCGCGGCTCGGCCAGCGCACGAAATGACGTCTGCCGCAACAGCACATCGGGCTCGTGGCAGGCGGGCGGGCCCTGGATGGCGTCGATCATCGTGATGCCGCGGGCGGTCATGCGCTGGTAAAGCTCGTCGATGTCGAGCACGCGCGGAGTCAGGTGGTTGATGTGCGTGGTGCGAACGCCTGCGATGTCGGCGGCCACCGCAGAGACCTTGGTCAGCTCGTCATGCCAGCCACGGTCGATCGGCTCGCGCGACAGCGCGAACACGGCCACCGCGTCGGCCACGAACCGGTCTGCGCGCTCGCGTTCCGCGCCGCCGTCGGAGGCGATGCGGCGGGCCTCGGTGATCAGCGCCGGATCGAACAGCTGCCGCTCGGCCACGAACCGCTCAACACGGCGACGGAGGCCGGCAGGGAAGAATCGGGCGTCAGCCGTCGCAAGCATCGAGGTGAACACCCGGAACGGGTTGCGGTCCAGCTGCTCTGTGTCGATCGGCCGGAAGGCGGTCGACACCACCGGCACCGGCGACGCCGCGTCGCGCAGGTCGTAGAAGCCGACCGGGTACATGCCGAACGCAGCGAACAGGTCGGCCAGATCGGTGAGTTCACGGTCGCTACCGACGCGGATCGCGCCGTGGCGTTCGGCGGTCACCCGCTGCAGCGAGCCCAGCCGATCGGCGCCCGGTGTGCCGACCGCATATTCGCGGTTCACCCCGGCGCTGACCTCGACCAGCGTGGTGTAGGCAGGCACCTCGGCGGCATACATCCGTGACAACGCTGCGGCGAATTTCGCCCGCAGCTCCCACGTTTCGATGCGTTGACTCATGCGCAGGTCAGCCTCGGATACAGTGCGGCCATGGGTGAACCCGACGAACACCCGCATGAACCGGCGCAACTCGACGAGATCGACCGCAAATTGGTGCGGGAGCTCATCGTCGACGGGCGGGCCACGCTGGCCCACCTCGCCGTGACCGCCGGACTGTCGGTATCGGCCGTGCAGTCGCGGGTGCGCAGGCTGGAGTCTCGAGGCGTGGTGTCCGGGTATTCGGCGCGGATCAACCCCGAAGCCGTCGGGAAAATGCTTTCGGCGTTCGTGGCCATCACCCCTCTCGATCCCTCTCAACCTGATGATGCGCCCGCCCGGCTCGAACACATACCGGCCATCGTGTCT
>JAVRPX010000680.1:0-7003 GCA_032161985.1 Mycobacterium sp. | reverse complement strand
GAGAACGCGCCCGCCCGCGCCAACCAGGATGCGGTCGGTAGTTCGGGCGCCGATGGGTCGGCGGCCGTTTCGGGCGTCATGTCGAGCACAGCGGTCACGTACTGACCTGGTCCAGCCGAGCGATCTTGTAGGTGCCTGCGTCGGGCGCCATCTGCACCCGCAGCCGGTAACCCTGCTCCTGGTCGGCTTGCTCCGAGTTGGTCACCTTGACACGCACGGCCACCAGAACGTCGACGGATCCGTCGGCGTTGTGCCGCTCGACCGCTGCCCGCATGTCGGAGACGGCGACCTTGACGTTCGCCGCCTGGTACGCGTCCACCAACACGCTGCTGTACAGGGCGGCCTGGGCGCCGAAGTCGCCCGTCGAGCATTCGATGATCTTCGACTGCGCGGCCGTCATTGCGCTGGTGTCCGGCGCGTTCGTCGCCGCCACGCAATCCTTCGCCGCCTGCAGCGCCGCGGCGTCGGCACGCCCGATCGCCTCGCTGTCGCGGTGGGACCGCAACGCCAGGTATCCGCCTGCGGCCGCGCCTGCGGCCAGCACCAGCAGCGCCGCACAGATGGTCGCCACCCAGCCGACGCCGAGGCGCGACGGGCGCCGATCTCCCCCGACGCTCTCGTCGTCGGCTGGCTCTTGCGCTTCGAGATCGGTGGCTTGTTCGGGCTGGTCTTCTTCAGATACTGCTAACGACTCATCCGGCGTTTCATCAGCATCGGTGGGGTTCAGCTGGCTGGTGCCAGCATCTCCTTCCATCCGTCGTCTCCTGGGTTACTCGAGTTGCTGACGTTGTACCTGACGCCGTCAGGTCCGACCACCTCGCCACTGGTCGGGCTGTAGATCGCGGTCGAACCAGGCGGCCCTGGTGCCGGAGTGTATCTGCACGGGTTGGGCTGTTGCCCACTGCACTCAACCGACCCCTGGCCAGGGGGGCTGAGCGGATCGCTGGTCGGCGCGGACGCTCTCGCAGGTGGCGGCAGTTGGTCAGCGGGCAGCGGATTGAGCCCGTTGTTGACCGACGGAGCCGGAATTACGCTCCGCCCGGGGTTCACACCCTGGTCGCATCGCGCTGCTGGCGCGGGGCAGGACAGGACCTGGTTCGGATCCCCATACCAGGGGTTGGTGCCCAGCGGCACGTACGGCTGGTTGTCGCGGCACTCCCTCGGCGTCGCCGCCCGCTTACCGGGGACATCCGCGCAGGGATAGTTGCGGGCGCCGCGAACCACGTTGCCCTGGTAGTCCTTTGGAATCTTGCAGTAGGTGCCTGACGGCAGCGGCCTCTGGCTGGTGTCGGCAGGCGATCGCCACTCCGAGGCCGGAAGGAACCCGGTGAAACACGGCGGCGGCTGGTTGATCGACAGGGCAAGGGGCAGCTGGCCCACGTTGTCGAAGAGCGTGCCTGCCTGCGCAATCGCCGCGCCCTGCGGCAGGATCACGAGCGTCTGCTCCAGCCCCTTGTGGTAGCGCTTGAGCATGTCGATGACGACGGACAGGTTCGCCAGCGTCTGAGGCAGCGCGTCGCGCACGCCGCTGAACAGTTCCGCCGTTTGATCCAGCGTCGGTGCCGCCTGCTGCAGGCCGCTGCGCAGCGCCGCGTCCTGTTCGGCCGACTGCGACGCGATGGTGTTCAGGTTGCGCGCCCACTGCTCGATGTTGTCGCCGGAGTTGACCTGACTGTCCAGGATCGGCGGCGAATGCGCGATGATGTCGTTGACCTGAGGCAGGTTGTCCTTGAATCCCTGCGCGATGTTGGTCGTCGAGTCGACCAGCCGTTGCAGCGCGGGGCCCAATCCGCCTACCGCGTTCGAGGTTTCGGTGAGCAGCGAGTCGATCTTCTCCTTGGGCAGCACGGCCAGGCCGTTGTTCGCAGAGTCCAGCGCCGGGCCGACCTCGCTGGGCACCGTGCCCTCTTGCGTGATGGTCTGACCGTTCTCGTAGTACCGGCTCGGGTTGCCGGTCGACACAAGGTCCAGGTACTGCTCGCCAATGGCCGAGACGGAGTGCACGTTGGGAACGGCATCGATCGGGATCTTGTAGCGGCTCTCGATTCGCAGCGTCGCCGCTGCGCCGTTCTCCGTGGGGCTGACGTCGGTGACCTTGCCGATCTGCGTGCCGCGGTACGTCACGTTGGCGGTGCCGTACAGGCCGCCGGACCGGGGCAGATTGGCATGTAGGTCGTAGGTCCCGACCCCGACCAGGCTGGGCACCCGCAGGTAGTACCAGCCCAGCACGACGATCGCGATCAACGTCAGGATGGTGAACAGCACCAGCTGGAACTTGATGAAACGGGTCAGCACTGCTCACTCACCCCTTTCGACCAGCGGTCCGTTCGGCGCGTCGTGCGGGTTCGGTGTGAACCGCACATCCGGGATCATCGTCTCCGGATCACGTCCCCAGGCCTGCTCGAGCGCACGCAGCATGCCCGAGATGCCGGTTCCGGTCAGGACCCCGTTGTCGATCGCAGACAGTGTCAGGTCGACCATCAGCGACACGTTGAGGTAGTCGCCGCGGACCACCTTCGGCACGTTCTCGATCGAGAACGGCGCAGTCAGCATCAGCTTCAGCGCACCGATCAGGTACGGCGAAGCCCGGCCAAGCTGCTTGAGCGGCCGCTGCAGGTTCTGCAGGTTGGTGTGCAGGTTCGCGCTCGACGGAGCCAACGCGTTGTCGGCGGCCGAGCTGATCCGGCCTAGGGCGGTGATCGCATCGGCGAACAGATCCTTGGTGTCGGCGAAATGCTTGATCAGCGGCGGGAACTCGGTCAGAACCCGGTCCAGCGTGTCATTGCGCTGGCCCACGATGGTCAGCAGCCGATTGGTCGAGTCGATGGCGTGGGTGATGTCTTGACGCTGCTGGTTCAGCTCATCGGTGAAGGTGTCCAACCGGTTGAGGAACTCCCGGATCTGGTCGCCACGGCCGTTGAGAACGTTGAAGATCTCGGTCTGGATGGTTTCCAGGTTCGAGATGCCGCCACCGCGCAGGATCGTCGCGATGCTCGCCAGCACCCGCTCGGTGGAGGGGAACGACGAGCTGTTCTTCAGTGGGATGGTGTCGCCGTTCTTCAACAGCTGAGGCGAAGGATCCGGCGGCGAGTCCAGCTGCACGTGCTGACTGCCCAGCAGGCTGGTCTGCCCGATCTTGGCCAGTGTGTTCTGCGGCAGCTTGATATCGGGTTGCAGATCAAGTGTCACCGTCGCGACCCAGTTCTTCAGCTCGATCGCCCGTACCCGGCCGACATACACGTCGGCCACCCGCACACGGCTGTTGACGTTGAGCGCCAACGTATCCGGCATCTGCACGTAGATCGTGATCTTGTTCGATCCGGTGCCAGGGCCGCCGGGCAGCGGGACGTTCGCGATGCCCTTCCACGATCCGCACGAGCTCAGCACCAGCGCGACCATTACCAGCGCCAGCGCGCGGCTGGCGATTCGGCTCCATCTAGACAACTTGAGCATGCTTATCCACCTGCCTCAGCGGGTAGCGCCGGGCCGGCAGGCGCGGGTCCGGACAACGGCGAACCACCCGGGTCGCCCGGTATCACACCCGGTGCGGGAGCAGGCGGCGGTCCCGGCTGCGGATACCACGGCGGCGGCAGCGGGTTGTTCTGGTCGAACGCGTTCGGCGGCCCTGGCAGGTTTCCGTCACGGATCGTGCCGTAGGCGGGCGGCGCGGTCGGGATCGGCGCGTCCGGTCCGCCCATGAGCTCGGAGAGGGACTCGGGCGTCAGCATGTTCGCGGTGAACGGCTGCACGTCGACGCCCTGCATCCCGGGCGCGGTGACCCAGCCGGGCTCGTGGTTGCCGAACGACCACAAGGTGTCACGCGACCAGATGCCAGGCACGGTGGTGTCCTTGTAGCCCGGCGCCGGCTGCAGTCGCGGCTCGGAGTAGGCGATCTGCTTCGGCAGCGTCATCGCACTGGTGAACTGGTTCACGCCGAACGGCGGATAGTTGAACTTGATCGCATCGAGGATCGGCGCCAGGTATTGGGCGCACATCTCCGCCGACTCCTGGTAGCCAAGCCGGCTGCCTGCCTGAATCGCGCTGCACACGAACTGCAGCGGGTTGGCGAAGTTGGTGACGGACAGCAGGCCCATGACGCCGCCGGTGTTGGGCGACACGATGTTCATCAGGTTCGCACCGAGCGTGGGGAACACGTGCAGGGCCGTTTCCAAACCGTTCAGCGGATCTGGCTGCAGGATCGCGTTGGTCACGTCGGCCAGGTTGTTGATGTCGTGGCTCAGCACCTCACCGTTCTTGCCGATGAACTGCCGCGTCGTCGTCAACAGCTGGTTGAGGTCCTGCAGCGCGGTGGCCACCTCACGGTTGGTGTTGGTGAACGAGTTGGTGAACGTCTTGAGGTCGTCGTTGAGCGCGACGAACTGCTGATCGCTCTGGTAGAGCGCGTTGACGAACAGCGCCAAACTCTTGATCACGCCGAAGAGGTCGCCGCGCCCCTCGTTGAGCGTGTAGAGCGCTTCGGAAAGACCGGTCAGCGTTTTGTTGAGCTGTTCGCCCTTGCCTGCGAATCCGTTTGCGGCGGATTCGATGATGTCGCCGAACGGCCCCTTGGGCTGGTCCTTGGTCGGGCCGAGGTCTGTCAGGATCCGGTTGAGCGAGTCGCGCAGTTGGTCGTACTCGACCGGCACCTGCGTCCGGTCGATCGGAATGACCGCGTTGTCCTCCATCACGGGTCCGCCGGTGTAGGGCGGCGACAGCTGGATGTTGCGCGACGCCACCAGGCTGGGGTTGAGGATCGACGCGGTGGCGTTGGCCGGGACCTTGTACTTGCTGTCGTAGTGGAACGTCACCTTCATCTTGTCGCCGGCCGGGTCGATCGAGTCGATCTGGCCGACCTGGACGCCCATGATCTGCACCTTGTCGCCGGCATACAGCGCAAGGGTGTCAGGGAAGTAGGCGACGACGGTGTTGGTGGTCAGCTTCCTGTACAGGTTGTAACCGACGATGGCGGCCACCAGCGCCAGGATCACGACCAGCGTGCCGATGATCACCGTGGCCCGAGATACGCCCGGAAGCTTCAGGTTTCGGATGTTGAAGATTGTCGACATGGCGTCAGCCTCCCTGCGATCCGGGCGGGAGGTACGGCGGGTTGCCTGGCAGCGGCGGCACACCGGCCGGGCCCGCGTCGGGCCCAGGTCCTGGCGGCGGCGGCGGACCCGTCAGCGCGGGCGGAAGCGGTGCGATACCCGGCGTGAAGTCCGGCGCCGAGGGCAGCGGGCCCAGCGGGACGGTGCGCGCGTTGGGAGGTGCCGGAGGCAGTGGCACAGGGACGCCGGGCATATCCGGCGGCATTTGACCCGGGATGGCCGCGGCGGGCACACCCGGCGTGAATCCGGGACCATTCGGGTTCGGCACCGAGGTGACGACGTCAGGCGGACCGTATTCGGGGCCGCCGAACGGACCGGTCGTCAAGTGCGAACACGGCAGCGGGTCGCCAGGGCGCGGCAAAAGATCGGGCGGTGGCGTGTACGAACACGGGGAGCCCTTCAGCACAGCCGGTCCGGGATGTTCTGGCGTGCCTTCAATCACGGCGGGCGACGGTGCGGGCGCACCGTTCGGGAACCTCTGGCCGTTCGGATCGGGGAATTGATACGACGGCAGACCCGCGTCGCCCCAGAACTTCTCGGGGTCGATACCGCGCTTCTTGAATGCGGCGTCCACGAACGGCTGCAAGATCTGATAGGGCAACAGGTTCACCAGCATCACTTTGAAGTACGGCCCGGAGGCCACTGCCTCACCCAGTGACGCAACGAATTTGGCCACCGTGGTCAACGTTTGCATCAGGTCGAACCTGCGGTCCTTCAGCACGTCGCTGATGGTGCGCAGCTGCTCGAGCACCCGGTTGAGGTTCGGGTTGTCGGCGATGAAGCCCTTCACCTGTTCGGAGAACTGGCTCACCCGCTCGAGCAGCACGCTGACCGCGTAGTTGCGTTCGTTGATCGCCCCGAGCAGCGACTGAGCGTTGACGAGTAGTTGGTTGACCTGAGAGCTGCGGTTGCCAAGGATGCCCGCGATCTTGTTGGCGTTGGCGAGCAGTTGTTTGATCTGGTCGTCGCGCTTGCCGATGGTGTCGGAAAACCGGGCCACCCCGTCGAGCGCGGCGGACAGATGCGGATAGGTCTGGTCGATGGTTTCCGAAAGCACGTTCAGTGACTTCTTCACCGTCTGGGTGTCCCAGCCGGATGCCGCCTTGGTCACGTCGAAGAACGCATCGTAGATCTGGTACGGCGTGGTCGTCTGGCCCAGCGGCAAAACACCGTTCGGGCGCAGCGGGTCTGATCCCCGAGGCTCAAGTTCGATGTTGCGACGGCCCAGGATGGTGTCGGTGCGGATGGACGCGCGGGTCTCCTTGCCGATCTGCGTGCCATCCAGCCCGAACCCGATGACCACCTTGTCGCCGTCGATGGACATGGAACGCACCTTGCCCACGTCCACACCGGCGATGCGGACCTTGTCGCTCTTGTTGAGCCCGCCGGTGTCTGAGAACTGGGCGTAGTACGTCGGCGTCGCGAACAGCATCGGCACGCTGGCGAAGCTCTGGCCCACGCCGATGATGACCACCAGCAGGATGATGCCCATCACCCCGTTGCGAACCCTGTCCGAACCCTCGAGTGTCCTCATTGCGGCGTGCACCTACCCGAAGGCTGCGATGTGAGCTTAACGGTTCGCACCGGTCCCCCTGGCTGCAACCCGTTGAGCTTCAACGAGATATCGCAGGCGTAGAAGTTGAAGAAGTCACCGTAAATGCCGCCGGCCCGGCCGATGATGTTGAACGCCGTCGGCAGCTTCACGAGGATGTCGTTGAGCTGATCCTTCTGGTCCACCAGTGGCTGCTGCACCCCTTCGAGATGCGTGATCGTGCTCTGCAGCAGCGGGCGGTTGTCGGCCAGCAGGTCGGCGACCGTGCCCGCCGCGTCACTGATGTTGGCGACCGAACTTGCGATCGGATCCTCGCGGTTCTTCAGCCCGGTGATCAGCTTCTCGA
>JAVRPX010000679.1:0-4141 GCA_032161985.1 Mycobacterium sp. | reverse complement strand
CGATCTTCATGCCCTTGGCGAACGCCTCGACCGCGTTGAGCAGCTGGCTGGCCAGCCACGGCACGTGGCTGAACAGCCGGTGATGCGCGGCCTCGCGGGCAGCCAGGAAGGTGATGATCTCGCTGCGTGGCAGCTCGAGTCCCTCGGCCAGCGACTCGACCGCCTCGGGCATCAACGCCGCCACTCCCTTGGGACCCAGCGGCAGCCCAATGTCGGTGGAGGTCAACACTTCTCGTGACAGTTTGCCCAGCGCCTGGCCGAGCTGCGAGCCGAACGCCATGCCGCCCATCTGCGACATCATCGCCAGCAGCGGGCCGGCCATGCTCTTGGCCTCCTCGGGGAGCGCCGAGGCCCACACCGTCGAAATCTGTTCGGCCACCGGGTCGCACAGCCGCTTCCAGGTGGCCAGCGTGTTGTCGAGCCAGTCGTTGGGGGTCCACGCCACTGCCTTGGTGGTGCCCGCGGGCAGCGCGGTCGCCCCGTCCAGCCATGTCTCGGCCAGATGCACGGCGTCGGCGATCGCGGCGCTGGTCTTCTCGGGCACCGGCGCTACGAACCCGATGGCGCTCGACGCCAGTTGTCGGGCCAGGTCGTAGTTCACCGGGCCGGACTGCTTGCCGCCGGTCATCACGCCGCCTGCGCCGCTGAACATCTCCCCGAGCTTGGTGAAGATCTGCCCGAGTTGGGACATGTCGAATTCAGACCCGCCACCACCAAAGCCGAACGGGTCCGAGCCCGAGCCCGAATCAGGGTCCTTCTTGGGCTTGTCACCCTCGGGGTCGTCCCCGTGAGAAAAGCCGAAAGGCAGGTCAGCCATGCCTCAACGGTACTCACCAGCGGACCGTCGTGCGGGTCCGCGGGTCATGCTCTCAGTGAACCTCGGTCGGTTCGCGCACGGGCCACGCAGGGCGAACCTTTACTGTGGTCGCCGTGAACAGGCGGATTTTGACGCTGCTGGTCGCCCTGGTGCCGATCCTGGCGTTCGGGGTGCTGCTGTCGCTGGTGACGGTGCCGTATGTGTCGCTGGGCCCCGGCCCGACGTTCGACACGCTCGGCGAGGTCGAGGGCAAGCAGGTCGTCCACATCGAGGGCGGCGACGTGCATCCGACCACGGGGCACCTCAACATGACCACAGTGTCGCAGCGTGACGACCTGACCCTGGGGCAGGCTCTGACCCTGTGGATGTCGGGGCGCGAGCAGCTCGTTCCGCGCGACCTGGTCTATCCGCCCGACAAGTCGAAGGACCAGATCGACCAGGCCAACAACACCGACTTCAAACGCTCCGAGGACAGCGCAGAGTACGCGGCGCTGAGCTATTTGAAGTACCCGACGGCAGTGACGGTGGAGACGGTCAACGACCCTGGCCCGTCGGTCGGCAAGCTGCAGCGCGGTGACGCCATCGACGCCGTCAACGGCAAGCCGGTCGCCAACCTCGACCAGTTCACCTCGCTGCTCAAGGCAACCAAGCCTGGCGACAACATCGTTCTGGACTACCGCCGCAAGAACTCTCCGGCAGGCGTCGCCACCGTCACCTTGGGCTCCAACGCCGATCGCGACTACGGATACCTCGGGGTCGCCGTGCTCAACGCGCCGTGGGCGCCGTTCTCCATCGATTTCAACCTCGCCAACATCGGTGGCCCGTCGGCAGGGCTGATGTTTTCCCTCGCGGTCATCGACAAGCTCACCACCGGTGACCTCAATGACGGCAAGTTCGTCGCGGGCACCGGCACCATCGACAGCGAGGGCAAGGTCGGCTCCATCGGCGGCATCACCCACAAGATGCTGGCCGCCCAAGAAGCAGGCGCAACCGTCTTCCTAGTGCCCGCCGACAACTGCGACGAGGCCAAGACGGCCCACGATGACGGCCTGGAGCTGGTCAAGGTGGACAACCTGGGCCAGGCCGTCGACGCGCTGCATGCGATTTCCGCCGGTGGCGAACCTCCCCGTTGCTGAGAGATTGCCGTACGGCGGATGCGTAGAGTTGGGGCCACGTCCTCGTTAGACGTTTGAGAACCCAAGACTGGAGTTGACGAGTGGGTATGCGGCCCGCGGCGCGAATGCCGAAGCTGACACGACGTAGCCGGATTCTGATCGCGGTCGCGCTGGCCGTCGTGCTGCTGTTGCTATTCGGGCCGCGCATGATCGACGCATACGTGGACTGGCTGTGGTTCGGCGAGCTTGGCTACCGCTCCGTGTTCACCACCAAACTGATCACCCGGGTCCTGATTTTCCTGGTGGCAGCGGTGGTAATGGCCGGCATCGTGTTCGTCGCGCTCGCTCTGCCCTACCGCATGCGGCCGGTGTTCGTCCCGACCGCAGGCCCCAATGATCCGGTGGCTCGCTACCGCACGGCGGTGATGAGCCGGCTGCGGCTGGTCGGCTTCGGCATACCCGCGCTGGTCGGCATCGTCACCGGCTTCGTGACCCAGATGTACTGGGACCGCGTGCAGTTGTTCATCCACGGCGGCAGCTTCGGGATCGCCGACCCGCAGTTCGGCAAGGACCTCGGTTTCTATGCGTTCGACTTGCCGTTCTATCGGCTGGTGCTGGGCTATCTGTTCGCGGCGTCGTTCCTGGCGTTCATCGCCAACCTGGTGGGCCACTACCTGTTCGGCGGTATCCGCCTGTCCGGCCGCACCGGGGCGCTGAGCCGCTCGGCCCGTATCCAATTGATCACGCTGGTGGGCCTCCTGATGCTGCTCAAGGCCGTGGCGTACTGGATGGACCGCTTCGAGCTGCTGAGCCACACTCGCGACAACAAACCGTTCACCGGTGCCGGCTACACCGATATCAACGCCGTGTTGCCGGCCAAGTTGATCCTGATGGCGATCGCGGTGATTTGCGCGTTGGCGGTGTTCTCCGCGATTGTGTTGCGCGACTTACGGATTCCGGCGATCGGCGTAGTGCTTCTGCTGTTGAGTTCGCTGGTCGTGGGCTGGGGCTGGCCGCTGGTCGTGGAGCAGATCAGCGTGAGACCCAATGCGGCGCAAAAGGAAAGCGAATACATCAGCCGAAGTATCATGGCGACCAGGCAGGCCTATGGCTTGACCGACGACGTGGTGACCTACCGCGACTACAGCGGCAATGCGCAGGCCACCGCACAGCAGGTGGCCGCCGACCGGGCGACAACGTCGAACATCCGGTTGCTCGACCCGACGATCGTCAGCCCCGCCTTCACTCAGTTCCAGCAGGGCAAGAACTTCTACAACTTCCCCGACCAGCTCGCGATCGACCGCTACAACGGTCCCGACGGCAACCTACGCGACTACGTGGTGGCCGCCAGGGAACTCAACCCGGACCGGCTGATCGACAACCAGCGCGACTGGATCAACCGGCACAGCGTCTACACCCACGGCAACGGCTTCATCGCCTCGCCGGCCAACACCGTGCGCGGTATCGCCAACGACCCCAACCAGAATGGCGGCTATCCGGAGTTCCTCGCCAGCGTGGTCGGTGCGAATGGCAGCGTGATTTCACCCGGTCCGGCCCCGCTGGATCAGCCTCGCGTCTATTTCGGTCCTGTGATTGCCAGTGCGGCGTCCGACTACGCGATCGTTGGAAAGAACGGCGCCGACCGCGAATACGACTACGAGACGAACACAGAGACCAAGAACTACACCTACTCAGGCAGCGGGGGTGTACCGGTCGGCAACTGGTTGGCCCGCACCGTGTTCGCCGCCAAGTTCGCCGAGCGAAACTTCTTGTTCTCCAACGTGATCGGGTCCAACAGTAGGATCCTGTTCAATCGCGACCCGGTCCAGCGCGTGAAGGCGGTGGCGCCGTGGCTGACCGCCGATACCAGCGTGTACCCGGCGATCGTCAATAAGCGAATGGTGTGGATCGTCGACGGCTACACCACTTTGGACAACTACCCGTACTCCCAGCTGACGTCGTTGTCGTCGGCCACCGCCGACTCCAACGAGGTGGCGGTCAACCGGTTGGCGCTCGACAAGCAGGTGTCCTACATCCGCAACTCGGTGAAGGCCACCGTTGACGCCTACGACGGCACCGTCGCGCTGTATGCGCAGGACGAGAAGGATCCGGTGCTGCAGGCATGGATGAAGGTGTTCCCGGGCACGGTCAAGCCCAAGAGCGACATCTCGCCCGAGCTGCAGGCGCACCTGCGCTACCCCGAGGATCT
>JAVRPX010000678.1:0-10132 GCA_032161985.1 Mycobacterium sp. | reverse complement strand
CGCCTGGTATGTGGGGCAGGGGTGGTCGCGCCAGCATGCCGGTGACAACCAGTAGGTCGTGTTTGTTCAACGGCGAGACCTCAACGCTCAACAGAACCTCATGCGGACCCGGTGGCGGCGGCTCCTCTATGTCGACGACGCGGAGCACCTGCGCGGGGTCGCCGAACTGTTCAATCTGGATGGCGCGCACATCAATCCCTCTCCATCGAAGGTGGGGCCGCTGTGCGAGCGGCTGCCTACCGAGGCTACTAATCAGCGGCTCCTACCTCTAGTTGCATGGCTGCTCACGCAGCGAACCGTCGAAACCCGGATCTGGTTCTACGCGGTCTGGATCACGGCCACGGGGCCACAGCCTGGAACCCGCCGCGCTCCACAGCGCGCGAGGGCGTGACCGACCGCTTGACCCAACTTAAAATCCGCACAGTCTGGGTTCGAGTCCCAGTGGGGGCACGGTAAAAGGACTGGTAGAGGCGTTGTCTGGGGCGAATGATCGGCTCGTGTCCCCGTTCGCCCCGGCGTTACCCCGGCGCGCGCCGCGTCGCTGAGTCGTTGTTCCACGATGGGCACCGAACTCCTCGGGCCGGTCGACGCCGAGCGCTATGCGCCGATCACCGAGCAGGACCTGATCGAACATGCCGTGGACCAGGTCAGCCCCTGGGGCACCTTCACCCGGTTCGCCCCGCCCGTGGCGTTCAGCCATACGCCGTCGATGGCGCTGCGGCCTACCTCTTGGCCGGGCAGTGACCCCGACACGATCGGATGGACGGCCAACCCCGGCGCCGCGCCACCGGAGCTGCCGCACTACCCGTCGAAGTTGGCGCGCGAGGGCGGCATCCGCAATTTCGTACCCAATTTCGGCATGAGGATCGCGGCGATGGTGGCGGGGTCGTCGGCCTCGCCTCCAAGCCGGAGGCGTTGGAAGCCCATTTGAAGAAGTACGCAGCAGCCCCCGTCTAACTCTGAAGTTGTTGGCCCCGGCCCTATCTGACGCGGTCGCCGGGGTAGCCGCATGCCTCGCCTCTGTTGGACACGTGACTTAAATCCGCACAGTCTGGGTTCGAGTCCCAGTGGGGGCACTAAGAAAGCGCAGATCGCCACGAGGGTCGGCTCAGGTGGCCCCGCTCGGACTCGGCGGCTTGGGCTAGTCGACGACAAACGCGTCCACGATGTTGAGTCGCGCGGCTCGAACAGCCGGGGGCGGTGCACGTTGGTCAGTGCCGACGCACTCACGTACTGGTTCGCCGGCCGTCTTCGGCCGCCCGTCAATGCCCCGGTTTCGCTGCCGCCTAATGCAGGTATGACGGGTTCTCTGTGCTCCAGCCGCCCCGAATATCGCTACTCGCTAACGCCGGGCCTGGTTAGGATCCGGGAGACGTACACGACCGGTCGAGCGCCGAGCGACTCGGCGCGAACGCCTGAGGATGGATGCAATTGGTAGAACCTGCGCCGGCCGAAGCGGGTCTGAGGGTCATCGGCGCCGGGTTTGGCCGGACGGGAACCCTTTCGATAAAGGCGGCGCTGGAGGAGCTCGGCTTCGGCCCCTGCTACCACATGACGGAGGCGTTCGCCCAGCCGGTGCACGCCGAACGCTGGGCCGCTGCGTCGCGCGGCGAAGCGGTCGACTGGCGAGAGCTACTTGCCGGCTACAGGGCAACGGTCGATTGGCCGGCCTGCAGCTACTACAGGGAGCTGGTGGCGGCGTTTCCGGACGCGAAGGTGCTTCTGACCGTCCGGGAAGCGGAGGGCTGGTACGACAGCGTCAGGGCGACCATCTACCGGATGCGCAAGCTCACCACGTTCCCGCCGGTACGCCAGTTCCTTCGCGTCTTTCTACCCAACACGCAGAAGGTACTGGTGAACGTCCACGAGACGTTCTGGGACAACACCTTCAAAGGCCGATTCACGGACCGGCAGTACGCCATCGGCGTCTACAACGCCCACATAGAGGCAGTTAAATCTTACGTACCGCCGGAGCGACTGGTCGTCTTCAGCGCACGCGACGGTTGGGAACCGCTCTGCAACTTCCTCGGTGTGCCGGTGCCGGCGGGCAAGCCGTTTCCTTCCGGGCACGGTCGCGTCAACTACTTCGTTTTGGCGCTGCGGATCGCCGCGCGCGGCCGCTAGGCTAGTCGACCACCAATGCGTCCACGATGTTGAGCCGCGAAGCGCGTACGGCCGGGGGGATCGCGCCCAGAAGCGTCAAAGCGAATGCGGCGCAGGCAAATACGAGTGTCTGAAGGCTCGCAGCGAATACCACGTCGATGCTGAGCACGTTGGTCAGTGCCGACGCACTCACGTACTGGTTCGCCGTACCGAATACCGCTCCGATCGCGGCACCGACGACGCCGAGGCCCGCAGCCTCGGCGAGGACGGTGCGCAAGGCGAAGCGCCGCGACGAGCCCATTGCCCGCAACACTCCTAGCTCGCGCCGTCGCTCCAGTACCGACAACATCAGGGTGTTGAGCAATGCGACGCTGGCGACGAAGACCACTATCCACGCCATGACGACGATGAGTGCCGTGCCCTGCGCCATCGACGCACCGACGGCCTTCGCCGCCTCCTGACCTGAGTACACGTAAACGTCGGCGGGCAGTTTGGCGCGGATCGCCGACTCGACCTCGGTTCTGTCCGCTCCAGGCTCGAGAGTTACGGCAAGGGTCGTCGACCCTGGCCGGTCAAACCATTGACGTAATTGTGTCAGGCTCATCGAGACGACACCGGAAAGAAGCGAGAAGAATGGCACCACCTGCACGACGCGCACGTGGTGCTCGCCGGTGGGAGTGAACAGCGTCAACTCGTCGCCGGCCGCAAGTCCAAGCGCGTGGGCGATGTCGCGGGAAATCACAACGCCTTCGCCGGCCAGGACCTGTTCTCGCACTTGCTCGTTCATCGCGCGCGACGGCGGGACGACCGAGCCCGGCGCGACTCCCTGCATTAGCACCTTCATGCCCCCCACGGTTGCAAATGCCGACTGCCCTGGAACGACGCCAGCCACCCCCGGGATTGACGCGACTGCGGATTCGGTGTCCTGCGGCAGGATGGGCGCTGTGGGGAACACGCCGGGTCCGGCCGAGCTGACGAAGAATCCGACGTCGCCGAGCGAGGAGAAGCTCGCGTTGGTCGAATCGATCGCGTTGGCGTTGGAGCCGGTGCTTTGCACGGTGAGCGACACGGCGATCATCACGGTCATCAATGTTGCCCACACCCGGCGCGGCGCGCGTTCGATTGTCGCCGCCGCCAGCGCACCCGGCGCACCGAACACTCTCGCGCATGCCGCTGCGGCAGCAACGATCGGGCCCGCGAAGGCGAAACAGACCAGGATCTCGCCGAACGCGATGAGCCCGATCGCCACCACCGATATCTTCCCCAGGTCGCGGGATGCGACCGCGACCGCTGTTGCGGTCAGACCGACGCCGACGACACCCGCCACGACCCGCGCCGGAAGCGCGACGGCGTCGGCAGCGGACGCGCCAACAGGTGCCATGGCTTCGACTGGCTCCACCTTGTAAACCTGGCGGGCCGCCACCGCCGCCGCCGCAACGCTCACGACGACACATGCCGCCACGCCGACAGGAATTGCGTATCCCGGCAGGATGTATTCGGTTCGCGATTCGAACCCCTGGAGCAGGGCTGCGGGAAGCTGTCCGATCGCTCGCCTGCCGATGAGAACTCCCAAGGCTGAACCCAGCATCCCGCCGACCAGCCCGAGTAAACCGGTCTCCACCAACAGGTCACGCACGATCTGCCGCTTCTTGGCTCCGATCGCGCGCAGCATCGAGATCGCCGGGCGCCGCTGCGTGATCGCCATGCTCATCGCGTTGTAGATAAGGAAGGCGGCGACCACGAGTGCCCCCGCCGCCGCCGACAACATCAGGCTGCGCAAGATCGCCACGGCACCACCGGATTGCGCAGACCGGAAGGACGGTTCGGCGACGACGGCTTGTCCGTCGACAGCGTCTGTGACGCCGGCGCGGACTTGGGCGAGGTCGGCACCAGGCGCCGTGACGACCAGCACCGAGTCGATCATGCCGACCCTACCTGTAAGGCGTTGTATCAATGGCAGTGGTCCAACAATGAAGTTGCCGCCGTTGAGCCGGTCGGCCTCGGCGCCGGTGATGACGGCCGCGACCGTGACTTCCCCGTTGCCCAGAGGGATGCTGTCGCCCACTGCGTGATGGCTTCCGGATCCGACCGCGACCCTGTTGGGTTGCGCGAGCAGTGGGATGATCTCGGCTCCTACCGCGCGCTGCAAATCGCTCAGCATTGTCGTGACGCTGGCGTCGACTCCGAGCAGCACGACGCGCTCGGACGGCCTTCCTACAGAGGTCCGCAGCATCGGCACCGCCGCCTCCACACCGGGCACCGCGGCTACCTCAGCCCGTACCGTTTCGGGGAAGCCGGTGTCGGTGACGCCGGAAACCTCCAGACTCGCGTTGCCGCCGATGCCGGTGACGAGACGATCGGCGGATCCCGTGATCGACCCGGCGATACCGAAGACCGCAACGATCAACGTCGCCGAGATGGCAACTACTGCAAGCGACATCGCGGTCCTGGCGGGATGCTCACGCAACTCGCGCAGGTTGAACGCGCGTATGCGGTCCACAATCATGTGGGTTTCGCACCACCCGGTACATCCGAGCCGATGCGGCCGTCCGTCAAGGTGATCACCCGATCTGTTGCCGATGAGGCGTCGAGGTTGTGCGTCACCATCACAACGGAACGACCGTCCTGATGGGCGATGTCGGTGAGCAACGCGAGGATCGCGGTGCCGGTTTTCGTGTCGAGATTGCCCGTTGGTTCGTCGGCGAGAATCAGGGGCGGGTCCATCATCAAGGCCCGGGCGACGGCAACCCGCTGCATCTGTCCGCCGGACAACTCCGATGGCCGGTGCTCAGCGCGATCGGCGAGGTCCACCATTGCGAGCAGTTCCAACGCACGGGGTTTGACGGTTTTCATCCTCGCACCGTCGAGTAACTTCGGCACCGCCACGTTCTCCCATGCCGTCATCGTCGGCAGGAGGTTGAAGAACTGGAAGACGAATCCTACGCTGTGCCTTCGGAATTCGGACTGGTGCTCGTCGTCAAGTGTTCCGATTTCCTTGCCCTGGAACTGGATTGATCCGGAGTCCGGCCTATCCAGCGCGCCCAGCAGATGCAGCAGTGTGCTCTTGCCCGAGCCTGACGGACCGACGACGGCCACAAAGTCCCCGCCGGCCAACGTCAAGGTGATGCCGTCGAGCGCGCGCACGGTCTGACCACCCACGCGGTATGTCTTGGTGACGTCCGTCATTTCCAGCATCGGGCGGTCGCCGTTTCTCAATCATGTGCCGCAGCGCGGCCCAGCCGGGGGATCAACGTCATCGCTGAAGGCTAGGACAATGCCGGCCGGCACCATGCAACTTCGGCAGTGACTTTTACGATTGTGCTCGGTTGGCTGAGGGACGAGGGGCTGCTCCCGAGTCCGACCGCTTCGGTACCTCGACACGACGTCGGTCGCGGGCGGCAGCAATGTGTGCCCCCTGCCACCGAGTCGGTAACCCTCCGTGGTCGGCGACGCGGCATTACGGCGGGCAACGAGGACCACCGGATAGGTGATGGACCTTCGGCAACCACCGCTCCACCTGGGGGTTCTCCGCACATCCAGCTACACACTACAGACGCAATTCCTTCCCTTGGGACATAAATTTTCGGAGATGATAATTTTTGCTAGAAAGAGTGATCTGGTCGTCTATCGTTAGTAGTTCACATGTCCGAGACGTCGACGCACACCACTTCCTCGAGTCACCGACCCGAGCACTTGGTCACGGCCGCCGCCGTTAGCTAGAGCGCCCAGCGCCACAGGATTGATCATGTACCTAACAGACGTCATCGACGCACCCTCCCCGTCGCGGATGACGGCTGGCGTGGTGCGCCAGCGGGCAACCCTGCTGGGCATCTCGTCGGCGCATCCACCGTTCGCGGTCACCCAGGAGCAGAGCTGGGAGTACTTCTTTCGGCACATGTCTCCGCCCGTTCGACTCGGTAAGCAGATCGTCGACGCGACCGGGGTGAAGAAGCGGTACATGATCTGGAACCCCGTCAGGTTGCCGGAGGTCTATCACATGCAGACCGGTGATCGGATGGCGGCACACGCCGAGGCGGTCATCGAGGTGGCCTCCCGTTCCATCGACGGCGCACTCGGGGCCTTCGACAGGCGCCGGATCGGAAGCTTCGTCATGGGGTGCTCGACCGGCTACGTCAACCCCGGACCGGACCTCCTCCTTGCGAAAGAGCTCGGCCTGCGGTCGGACCTGCGGCGCACCTTCATCGGCCACATGGGGTGTTACGCGGCAGCCAACGTCATCAAGGTCGCGATGGACAGCGTGGCGGTTCGACCCGACGAGCTGGTGCTCTGCAACAACACCGAACTGAGCTCAGCCCATCTGCGCTTTAGCCCGATGCCCCAAGAAGATCCGACGGTATCGGTGATCGCACAGGCGCTGTTCGGCGATGCCAGTGTGTCGATGCTGATCGGTTCGGCGCCCGACGGCGCCGGGATTCAGTTTCTGCACACCCACACCGAGCAGCTGTACGACACCCACACGATGATGAGTCTGAACATCGGCAACGAATCGTTCTGGATGACGCTGGCCCCAGGGGTACCAAAGGTGCTGCGGGAGAACATCGATGGCTTCATGGAGAAGCTGCTGAAGCCGCTGAAAATCTCGACGAGCGATGTCAGTCACTGGGTGATTCATCCTGGTGGCCCGGCAATCGTGCGGATGCTCGGAAAGCAGTTGGGGTTGATGCCGGAACAACTCCGGGCGAGCTGGGACGTCCTCGCCAACGCCGGCAACTGCGCGTCGGCCACCGTTCTGCTTGTGCTGGAAAACATCCTGCGAGTCGATAAGCCCCGTCGAGGAGAGTACGGCGTCCTGCTGACATTCGGACCCGGGCTCACCATCGAAGGCGTGGTTCTTCGGTTTTAAGCCGGCCTTAATTGCACAGCGGTTTTCGCGAATGCGTCAGCCTGCTGTGGCGTCCAATATGCTCGTCAGCACCGCTTTGGCACCTTGCTCCGCAAGGGCATTGCGGTAGTACCCGAAAGTGGCGACGAAGTCGGCGTGCTCGGCGGCGCCGCTCGCCACCAGCGGTTCGACCCTCAGCGCTTCGCGCGGATCGCCCGATATCAGTAGCCGACGGGCGGTTTCGTCGAGGCGCGGCTCGGTCACTTCGAAGCTCTTGCCGTCGTCATCCTTGCCCTGCAGCACGCGGCTCCAGGCAGCGAGGATGAACGCCGGCAGGTGGTGGTCTGTACCTCTCGCGAGCACCTGCTGGAGCGTGGTGGTCAAGAAGACCGCGACCTTGGACGCGCTGTCGGAGGCGATACGGGTCAGCTGATCGTGCATCGCTTCATTGGAGAAGCGTTCGAGCACCGTGTTCTTGTAGCCCACCAGGTTCACATCGCGCGGCGACTCGAGCAGTGGCAACACGACCTTGTCCAGAAAGCGTTCCAGCAGTACAGGTATCTGCGGGTCACGCATGGCCTCGGCCACTTCATGGTAGCCGAGCAGCAGGGCGGGATACGTCAGAGTGAGGTGGCCGGCGTTGAGCACACGGACCTTCACCTGCTCCCACAACTTCACTTCGTCACTGAACTGCACGCCCACTTCGTGAAGTGCCGGGCGGCCGTCGACGAAGCGGTCCTCGATGACCCACTGGCTGAAATCCTCGGCAACGAGTGGGATCTGGTCGGCCAGACCGCTCGCTGCGTTGAGGCGCGCGGCATCCTTCGCCGATACCGATGGCGTGATGCGATCGACAAGCGAGTTCGGAAACGTCACGTTGGAATCGATCCATGCGGCGAGTTCTTGGTCCAGTGCGCTGGCGAATCCCACGAAGGCGGCACGCGCCACCTCGCCGTTATGGCGCAGGTTGTCACACGACACCACGGTGAACGGTTTGGTGCCCGCTGCACGTCGCCGCGCCAGCGCCTTGGTCACGAAGCCGAACACCGTGCGTGGATCACCTTCGCCGGTCAGGTCGTGCGCCACGTCTGGGTGGTCGATGACGAACACGCCTGATTCTGGATCGACGTGATACCCGCCCTCGGTGATGGTCAGTGTCACGATGCGGAGGGCAGGGTCGGTCAACAACTCCAGCACGTCGGCCGGTTGCTCTGGCGCGAGCAGGTAATCGAGCTGTGCGCCTATCACGCGCACACTTGTGGCGCCGTGGGCCGGCGCGACGGTGAGCGAATACAGACAATCCTGGGACCGGAACTGGTCGGCCTTCTTCTGGCCCCGTTCGCCGCCGGATAGGCCGATACCGACAATGCCCCAATCGTCTTGACCGGGCAGAGCAAGACAGCGATCGATGTAGAAGGCCTGATGCGCGCGGTGAAAGTTACCCACGCCGAAATGGGCGATTCCGCGTTTGAGGCGGGTTCGGTCATAGGGCGGCGTCGCGACATTGGATGGCAACCTCGAAAACGTGCCTTCGTTGAGTTCGGTCATGTTCGACTCTCCAACAATCAGTGCTTACTTCTCGCGGAGCAACCGGAGGTCGGACGGTTCGCGGAGCAGGTCTTCGAGAATCTTGTTGCCCTCGGTGTTGTAGGGCTGGAGCATGTGCTCGTCCCACGCGGCGCGCGAGCGGAACATCTCGAGCATCATCCAGGTATCCGAATCATCTTGAGGCTGCAAGAAATGCATGAACACACAGCCCGGCTCGTTCAGGGTGTTCTGGCGCATCGACTGGAGCTGAGCCTCGGCCTCTTGGAGGCGGTCGAGGCGCGGCTTGATGGTAACAACCAGAAACAGCGGTCCGTCGTGATCGCCATGGTCATCGTCCGGCAACGGGCACCTCGATCGAGTTCTGCAGCGTGTCGATGAATGCGTCCGGGTTCTTGCTCTGGACGAACGCGGCGACCGCGTCGTACACAGCCTGGTGGAAGTCCGTCGACATCAACTCGCCGTGGGTGATAGACAGCAGAACCCTGTCCTTCCACAACGACTCCGAAGCCTGTCGTTGATAGGCGGGCAGGGATGACACGTCGACGTCATTCCGAATTGGCACGGACCCCTTCGCCTTGTTGAACTCCAGCGATGTCTTCGGATCCGCGATGGTCGCCATGAACTTCATGGCGTTCACGCCGTCCTTGGCGTCCGACGACACCACGAACGTGTCGACGATCGCGAGGTACGCGCCCGTGGTCCCGGGATACGGCACATACCCGAAGTCCTTGCCTTCGACCGACTTGTTTGCGACGAGCTCGCCGTAGACGGAGTCGTTCATCGAGAGGAATGCGCACTGGCCGGTGGCCAGCTTCTTCGCCGCCTGATCCCACGTCAGGCCGCCTGCGTTCGGATCGGCGCGAGAGACAATCTGTGCGAACTGCGAAAGGGCTTGCCTGAGTTGAGATCCCCTCCAGTCGAACGAATCGTCCCGAATTCTGGCCCATCCATCGGTGCCGATCACCCCGAGCAGTGTGTTCTCGAACAGTTCGGTCGCGGTGAACCTGTCTTTGCCGCCAAGGCACAAAGCTGTCTTGCCGCTGGCCGCCACCTTCGCGAGATCTGCTTCGAAAGCCTCGGTCGTATAGCCGGGGCCGGGCGCTCGCACGCCGGCGTCACGCAGCATCCGCTGGCTGAACCACAACACATTTCCACGATGGGACCCAGTCGGCACGCCCCAGGCCTTGACCCGATAGGTCGCCGCGTCGAGCAATGCCTGCGGCATGGTGCGATCCAAACCCGAGCTTTCGTAGACGCCGGACACATCGGTGATGCGGTCGGCGTCGACCCACGCACGCAGCGAGCTACCCAAGAATGTCTGCCATACGTCGGGCGGATCACCTGCCTGCAGGCGCGCGGCGAGCGCAACCTGGACGTTGCTACCACCACCGCCTGCGATGGCGCCGTCGACCACCTCCACGTCGGGATTTTTCGCCTTGAAAGCGTTGAGCAGCACCTCCAACGCCGGGTGTTCCGAAGGTGACACCCACCAGGAGATCACTTCGAGTCGTTTGGTCGGCTCGGAGAAGTTGGCCTTCTGGCCGCCGCCACCGCACGCCGCGAGGACGAATGCCAGCGCGATGATCCAATAACGCCTCATGCTGTTCGTTCTCCAACCTTGTGGGGTGTCGCCTTCAG
>JAVRPX010000677.1:0-7123 GCA_032161985.1 Mycobacterium sp. | reverse complement strand
CCCGCCCGCAGCGTGGCCAGTTCCTCTTGCGAGAGCGGGTTGCCGTGCGCGTCGGTGCGGCTGTCCATGCCGACCAGCAGTATGTCGATCGCGCCGTCCTCGCCGCCCCCGCCGAGCGCGATGGGCGAAATGTGGTTAATGCCGGATTCGAACGACCGGATCTTTCCCCACGCCACCCCGGTGCCCACGACGATGGCCAGGGCCATCGACACGGCGAGGACACGGACCAGGCGAGACGGCATCTGCCCAGGCTACTTCCGACATGGGTGCAGACCGGGTAGCGATCCTCGGCGTGCCAGACTCATCCGTATGTCTGGCCGAATCGTTATCTCCGGTGCCGGCGGCATGGTTGGCCGGGTCTTGGCAGATCAGGCGCGCCGCCAGGGCCGCGATGTGCTGGCACTGACGTCATCGCAGTGGGACATCACCGACGCCCCCGCGGCCGAGCGTTTCGTCGAGGCCGGTGACACTGTGATCAATTGCGCCGCCTACACGAAGGTCGACGCGGCCGAAACGGATGCGCCCCGGGCGCACGCCGTCAACGCTGTTGGGCCCGAGAACGTCGCGCATGCCTGCGCCCGGGCCGGAGCGGACCTCATCCATATCTCCACCGACTATGTCTTCAGTGGTTGTTTTGCGGCCGAGCAGCGTCACCCTTATGAGATCGATGACGAGACGGGCCCGCTGGGTGTGTATGGCCACACCAAGCTGGCCGGTGAGCTGGCGGTGCTAGCCGCGATGCCCGATGGCCACATCGTCAGAACGGCGTGGATCTACGAGGGCGGTGACGGCACCGACTTCGTGGCCACCATGCGCCGACTGGCAGCCCGCGATGAGCCGATAGACGTGGTGGCCGACCAGGTCGGCTCGCCGACGTATGTCGGGGATCTCGTGAGCGCGCTGCTGCAGATCGCCGACGGATCGATCCGCGAGCCGCTGCTGCACGCCGCCAACGAGGGCGAGGCCAGCCGCTTCGAGCAGGCCCAGGCGGTGTTCGAGGCCGTCGGCGCCGATCCGCAGCGGGTCCGGCCGGTCGGCAGCGACCGGTATCCCCGGCCGGCTCCGCGGCCGCCGTACTCGGCGCTGTCCGGGCGGCAGTCCGCCGTGGCCGGGCTGACGCCTCTGCGGCCCTGGCGTGAGGCGCTGGCCGCGGCGCTCGGTTCGGACGGCCAGTTAACCTCTAGCCCGTGAGTGACGAATTGGTTGTGGTCACGGTGACGTACTCGCCGGGTCCGCATCTCGGCCGATTCCTGGCTTCGCTGTCGCACGCCACCGATCGCCCGGTGACGGTCATCATGGCCGACAACGGTTCGACGGACGGTGCCCCCGAAGAGGCGCTGGAGAGCTGTTCAAATGTGCGGCTGATGCGCACCGGAGCGAACCTGGGCTACGGCACCGCCGTAAACCGGGCCGTCGCCGAAATCGGGCCCGAAGCGGAGTTTTTCGTGGTGGCCAACCCCGACGTGCAATGGGGCGCGGGCTGCATCGACGTGCTGCTGGAAGCGGCAGGTCGCTGGCCTCGGGCCGGAGCACTCGGCCCGCTGATCCACGACCCCGACGGCTCGATCTACCCGTCGGCGCGGCACCTGCCGAGCCTCATCCGAGGCGGCATGCACGCCGTGGTCGGCCCGTTCTGGAAGTCCAATCCGTGGACGGCGGAATACCGCCAGGAGCGACTCGAGCCCAGCGAACGCCCGGTTGGCTGGCTGTCCGGCTCGTGTCTGTTGCTGCGGCGCGCCGCGTTCGAGGAGGTGTCGGGCTTCGACGAGCGCTATTTCATGTACATGGAGGACGTCGACCTGGGTGATCGCCTCGGGAAGGCGGGCTGGCAGAACGTATACGTGCCTTCGGCCGAGATTTTGCACGACAAGGGGCATGCCACCGGTCGGGACCCGGCCCGCAACTTGGCCGCCCACCATACGAGCACCTACACTTTCCTGGCAGATCGGCATCCAAGGCGGTGGCAGGCGCCGCTGCGGTGGACGATAAGGATCGCTCTTGCCGCACGCGCGGGTCTGGTGGTCCGAAATTCTCGGCGTATGCGGGCGAAAGGACGGCTCTAAGTGGTGAACCCGGCAGAGGTGGACGCCGTCATATTGGTCGGCGGTCAGGGCACCCGGCTGCGGCCGTTGACGCTGTCGGCGCCAAAGCCGATGCTGCCGACGGCCGGTCTGCCGTTTCTGACCCATCTGTTGTCGCGGATCGCCGATGCAGGCATCGCGCATGTCGTGCTTGGCACCTCCTACAAGGCGGGCGTGTTCGAGTCGGAGTTCGGCGACGGGTCGAAGCTGGGCCTGCAGATCGACTACGTGGTCGAGGACGAGCCGCTGGGCACCGGCGGTGGTATCGCCAACGTGACGGAGAAGCTGCGATACAACACCGCGCTGGTATTCAACGGCGACGTGCTATCCGGTGCCGACCTTGGGGCACTGCTGGACTGCCATGAGAACAACGGCGCCGATGTCACCCTGCATCTCGTGCGCGTCGGCGACCCCCGCGCGTTCGGCTGCGTGCCGACCGATTCCGAGGGAGTGGTGACGGCCTTCCTGGAGAAGACGCAGGACCCGCCGACCGATCAGATCAACGCCGGCTGCTATGTGTTCAAGCGCGAGGTGACCGACCGGATTCCCAAAGGTCGGGCGCTGTCGGTGGAGCGTGAGGTGTTCCCCGGGCTGCTGTCCGACGGCCTTCGGGTGTGTGGCTACGTCGACTCGAGCTATTGGCGCGACATGGGCACGCCCGACGACTTCGTGCGGGGCTCTGCGGACCTGGTCCGCGGCATCGCGCCGTCGCCCGCGCTCGGCGGCCAGCGCGGCGAGAAGCTTGTGCACGATGGCGCGGCCGTCGCACCCGGCGCCCTGCTGATCGGCGGCACGGTCGTCGGACGTGGCGCCGAGATCGGCGCGGGTGCCCGCCTGGACGGCGCGGTGATCTTCGACGGTGCGTGCATCGGGGCGGGCGCGGTGATCGAGCGCTCGATCATCGGCTTCGGTGCTCGCATCGGGCCGCGCGCGCTGATCCGCGACGGCGTTATCGGCGACGGTGCCGACATCGGCGCGCGCTGCGAACTGCTGCGCGGCGCACGGGTGTGGCCAGGGGTGACCATCCCCGACGGCGGCATCCGCTACTCGACCGACGTCTGACCGCTCCTCGCCGCCGTCGCGAGCTGCGTCAGGCCGAAGTCGCAGTCGTCCGGTAACGCGTCCAGCGGCCACCAGCGCAGGTCCAAAGACTCCTCGCTGCAAGCGATTTCGGCGTCACGTGGCGCACGCACGATGAACTGCAAGTCAAGGTGACGGGTGGGCACTCCCAGCGAGCAGGTGACGGGGTGCACGTGCAGCGCGGCCAGCTCGGGGTCGATCGTGAGGTCGTCTATGCCGGATTCCTCGGTGGCTTCGCGCAGCGCGGCCGCGAGGATGTCGGCGTCGGTCTCCTCACAGTGCCCGCCCAGTTGCAGCCACCGCCCGAATCGTGGGTGCAGCGTCAGCAACGCGTGGCTGCCGGTGTGGTCGAGGACGAGTGCGGAGCCGGTGATGTGACCCGGCACGCAGCCGCGCAGGCAGCCGTCGGGCCGCGCGGCGAGGAACGCCAGCACGGCGTGCCGCAGCGTGTCCTGCCCGGGATCGGGTGCGCGCCAACTTCTCAGCATCTCGACGGCCGATTCGTGCAGGCTCACTTGCGCACCAGCAGGTCGTCAGTCGGCGCCGGATCGCGCGGGCCAGACGATTCTTCGGGGTAGCCGATCGCGATGGCGCCCAGCGGTTCCCATTCAGCGGGCAGGGCCAGCTCCTCGCGCACCAGGTCGGCGGCGAAGATGGTGGAGCCGATCCAGCAGCTGCCAACGCCTCGCACGGCGAGCGCCACGAGCAGAGCTTGGACGGCGGCGCCGACCGCGACCGTGAACATGGTGTGCTCGGCGGCGGTCCGAGCGGCGTCGGGATAATTGTGGGCACCGTCGGGCACCATGAACGGAATGACGAGTTCGGGTGCGTCGTAGAGGATCTGGCCACGGCCGACGCGCCGCCCGACGGCCTCCTGCGGCCATCCGTCCCCGGTCAGGTCGGCGCGCCACTGGTCCTTCATCCGGTCCAGCAACCGCAGCCGCTTGTCCGCGTCCTGCATCCAGACGAAGCGGACGGGCCGGGTGTGGTGTGGCGCGGGCGCGGTGAGTGCTTCTGCGACGGCGGCCTCGACGAGTTCGGGCGCAACGGGCTCGTCACTGAATCGGCGTACCGATCGCCGCAGCAGCTGCGCTTGGCCGCGGCCGAGCGCAATGGCTTCCTCGGTGCCCAGCCAGAACAGGTCCTCCTCACCGGGCCGCAGAAGTGTACGCGCATTGGATCCGTTGTCGGACAGGGCGAGTCCGCGCACCACCGCCACCGGTATGTCTGTCAGCTTGCCCTTGACCAAATCGGCCGCAGCGGCGATCTCGTCGGCGACCGCGATTTCGGTGACGATCAGCTCGTTGCCGTGCCGGTCCTGCGCCCCCGCGTAGCCATGCAGCACGGTCAGGCCCGCGGCCCCGATCGCAAAATCGGTCTGCCCGTTCCGCCAGGCCCGGCCCATGGTGTCGGTGACGACGACGCCGACGGTGACCCCCAGTCGCTCCCGCAATCCCGTGCGCAGCGCCGCGGCGCTCGCGTCGGGGTCTACTGGGAGCAGAGCGAGCTCACCGGCGTCGACGTTGGAGCCATCGACTCCCGCAGCCGCCTGCACCAAGCCGATCGCGTTCTCGGTGATCAGCGTGCGGCCCTTGCGGGCGAGCACCCGGACGGCTTCGACGTCGATCAGCTTGCGCCGCAGCGCGTCTCGCTCCGCCGGGTCGACGGGAGCGTCGACGATGCGCCCCTCACACTTGGACATCACCTTGCTGGTGACCACCACGATGTCGTTGTCGCGCAACCACGGTGCGGCGCCGGCGATGGCCGCGGCGAGGTCGTCGCCCGGCCGGAACTCGGGAAGCCCGGGAACAGGAAGCATTTCGACCGCCGCGGCCGAGCCATGCTCTGTCACGGCTTTACCTCCGCCAGATCTAGCCCGGCGCGCACCATTTCGGCAGTGGCCTCGGGATCGGTCATCAGCAGCGGCACCGATCGCACCTCGACGCCTTCGATCTCGGCTTGGTCGCCCTCGTGCACCAGCCAACCGTCGAGGATGCCGACGCCGGAGCGGGCCCCGTAGTGCCGGCCGACCGCCTCTGAGGTGCTGGCCACCCCGATCACCGAAAGGCATTCGTCGGCCATGCCGCGCACCGGCTTTCCGCCGATGATGGGGGAGTAGCCGATGACCCGTGCCGACGTCGAGCGCAGCGCGCCGCGGATCCCGGGGACGGCCAGGATCGCGCCGATGCTCACCACCGGGTTGGACGGCGCAAGCAGCACCACGTCCGCGGTTTCGATGGCTTCGGTCACGCCGGGGCCTGCGGTGGCCGCCTCGGCGCCCACGAACGCGAAGCTGTGGCTCGGCACCTGGGCGCGGTAGCGCACCCACCACTCTTCGAAGTGAATGGCCCGCTTCTCGCCATCGTTGGGATCGGTGATGACGACGTGGGTTTCGCTGCGGTCGTCGCTGGCAGGAAGCAACCGCGCGCCGGGCTTCCACCGATCACACAGCGCCTCAGTCACCTGTGACAGCGGATAGCCCGCGCGCAGCATCTGGCTGCGGATGATGTGGGTGGCCAGATCGCGATCCCCGAGGCCGAACCAGTCCGGCTGGACGCCGTAGGCGGCGAGTTCCTCTTTCGCGTGCCAGGTTTCGTCGCGACGTCCCCACCCGCGTTCGGCGTCGATGCCGCCGCCCAAGGTGTACATACAGGTGTCGAGGTCGGGGCAGATCCTTACGCCGTACATCCAGGCGTCGTCGCCGATGTTGACGACCGCGGTCAGTTCGTTATCCGATTGCGACCCTTCGGAAAACTGGCCGAGCCCGAGCAGGCGTTGCACGCCCAGCAGGAAGCGGGCGCCGCCCACGCCGCCGACCAGAACCGTGACCTTCACATCGACCGACATTAGGCCGTTGGGCCCGAGATCGTTCGGGCAGGAGCGTGCCGGCGGGGTGGTGTGACAGACACGCCGGAGCGCCGACGCGCCGAATTCGTGTCACGGAATGATATGAATTTCTGTTCTAGCGCTTGACCGCGGCAGCTAACGCGTGTGTAATCACACCAGTGTCATTTCGCGGTTGGCCGGCCGGTTTCGGTGTCGCAGACCAAGATTCGATCACTTGTTCGAATGGAGAGGGCCGCACAGCACAATTGTGGGGCTCAAATAGGGATCACGAGACCAGGTGAGGAGGCGGAACATGGCTTTTGAGCAGGTCGATTCCGGTGATCACGACCGGTTCGACAACCGGATTCTCGGCTCAGTAAGCGACACCCGTCACACCATTACCGGACCGACACCGATTGGGGGGCCGGTGCGTCCCCAATTGAGTTTGGTGCCCGAGCAACCCGATAGATTTGAAGTTGCACCGGCAACGATCGAAGATGACGAATGGCAAGAGCGCGCATTGTGCGCTCAAACCGATCCCGAGGCGTTTTTTCCCGAGAAGGGCGGCTCGACCCGCGAAGCCAAGCGAATCTGCTTGGGCTGCGAGGTCCGTGACGCGTGCCTGGACTACGCGCTGGCCCACGACGAGCGCTTCGGCATCTGGGGCGGCCTTTCCGAGCGGGAGCGCCGCCGGCTCAAGCGCGGGATCATCTGACTGGGTTCATCCCCCGGTCGCTTCGCTCCTGCCCGCCGGAACGCGTCACTCGTCGTCGATCGTCGGGTCGATGACAGAAGGTTCGACGCCCAAATAGGTGGCCACCTGAGCCACCAAGACCTCATGCAGCAGCTCGGCGAGTTCGATGGTGTCCTTGGCCCGTCGCTCGATCGGCTTGCGGAACAACACAATTCGCGCGCGCGTCGCGTTACCTCGGACATCGACCCCCGCCGGAATCAGCCGGGCCAATGCGATCGGGCCATCGGCCACCACCTCCGGCGGCCACTGCACGGCCTCGGGGTCCTTCGGCGAGATCCTTGGTATCTCGTCGACTGCGACATCCAGCCCGGACACCCGATCCTGCCAACGTCGTTCGATCGGTTCGTAGGCCTCGAGCACCGCCATGTCGAACCGCTCGGCC
>JAVRPX010000676.1:0-2906 GCA_032161985.1 Mycobacterium sp. | reverse complement strand
CCACGGGTCCGGCGGCCTGCCGAGATTGTCGGAGCGCGCGGCGAAGCGGACGTTCTCGCCTTTGTCGTAGATGGGCAGCCACATCGGGGAATCCTTGTCGCGGTTGCGGGTGAGGTCTTCCCAAATCGTGTTGTTGAAAGTCGGCCCGGAGAACAGCGCGCCATCGGTGCGGGCGACGAGGTTGTTGAGGGCCAGGAACGGCGCCTCACCGCCGAAGGAGCCCAGGCTTTCGCCGAACACGACGAGTTTGGGGCGCTGAGCTTGGGGCATCTCGCGGATCATCGCGTCGACGGCCTCGAACAGCGCCTGCCCGGCCTGGCGCGCGTTCTCCTTGTCCACCAGGAACGACAGCCAGCTGGGCAGGAACGAATACTGCATGCTCACGATCGCGGTGTCGCCGTTGTACATGTACTCCAGCGCAGACGCCTCGGCTTCGTTGATCCATCCGGTGCCGGTGGTGGTGGCGACAGCGACGACGGCGCGGTCCAGCCCACCGGTGCGGCGCAGTTCATCCGCGGCCAGTTGGGCTGTCGCCTTGATGCCGGGGGCCGAATGCATGCCGGCGTAGGCGCGGATCGGCTCGACCGCGGGCTTGCCGTTGAATTTGGTGAGTTCGTCGACGGTGGGCCCCGCCGACACGAACACGCGGCCCTGATGGCCCAGTGACTCCCAGCTGTCCAGCGACTGCGGACCACCCGACCGCAGGGACGACGTCGGCGCCGGGAACTCCGGGTCGGTCTCGTCGTTCACCGCCGAGAAGGTCTTGTTGATGGTGCTCATTGCGAACCGGACCACGACGCCGTTGAGCAGCGCGATCGTCAACGCGAGGAGCAACACGACCACTACCACCGCCGAAACCCGTGGCGGGGCAAAGCGATTGAGTTGGCGCACCAGGTAGCGCACCAATTTGCCGATCAGTTGCCCGATTTCGACGAAGATGAACAAGAAGATGATCGAACCGATCGCCGCCAGCGGATGGTCGACGAACTTCAGCCGCGGCACGCCAAACAAGTCGCGGACGTCGTCCTGCCACACGTGAAACCAGATGATCATCAGGATCTGACCGATGATGCCCACCACCACCAGTGCGATCCACGCCCATCGCGGCGCCGGCGGGCTGGTGTCCTTGGACCGCATGTAGCGCACCAGCCACACCGCGAACACGCCGAGCCCGTAGCCGGTTGCGCCTGCCGCCCCGCTCACGATGCCCTGGAACAGCGGCCCGCGCGGCAGCAGCGACGGTGTCATCGAGAACCACAGGAACACCAGTCCGACAGCGGTTCCGATGAACGTGTAGTGCCGTAGCCACCACGGCCGCTTGGCCGTCTTCTCCTCCGCAGGTACTCCCTCTGTCGCCTGCGCAGTTTCGGTCACGAACGCAGATTAACGGTGCGTGAAGTTCGGGGGGCGCTTCTCGATGAACGCGTTCATGCCTTCGGTCTGGTCGTCGGTGGCGAACGCCGAGTGAAACAGCCTGCGTTCGTAGAGCAATCCCTCGGCCAGCGTGGACTCGAAGGCACGGTCGACGGCCTCCTTGGCCATCCGCGACGCGGACAGCGACATCCCTGCGATGGTCTTCGCGACGGCGTTCGCTTCCTCGAGCAGCGTGTCGGCGGGCACGACTCGCGAGACCAGCCCGGCGCGCTCGGCCTCTTCGGCATCCATGTTGCGGCCGGTCAGGATCAGGTCCATCGCCTTGGCCTTGCCGATCGCGCGGGTCAGCCGCTGGGAGCCGCCCATCCCGGGCAGCACGCCGAGCTTGATCTCGGGCTGGCCGAATTTCGCGGTGTCGGCGGCGATCAGCAGATCGCACATCATCGCCAGCTCGCAGCCGCCGCCGAGCGCATAGCCGGCGACTGCGGCGATGGTCGGTGTGCGGGTGGCAGCGAAGTTGGACCACTGGGCGAAGAAGTCGGCGGCGAACGCGTCGGCGAACGACAGTTCGGCCATTTCCTTGATGTCCGCGCCTGCGGCGAACGCCTTCTCGTTGCCGGTGACGACGATCGCGCCGATGGCGGAGTCGTCGTCGAATTCGGCTGCCGCCGTAGTGACTTCCTTCATTACCTGGCTGTTGAGCGCATTGAGCGCCTTCGGTCGGTTCAGCGTGATGGTGCCGACGCGCTCGTCGCGGGTGACGAGGATGGTCTCGTAGCTCATGAGCTCTCCTAGAACGTCAGATCGGGATCGGCCGGTTTGAAGTATTCCTCGACATCCGTCGCGGTGACTTGGGCCAACGATGGCGGCAACCACTTGGGGTTGCGATCCTTGTCGATCACCTGCGCCCTGATGCCCTCGACGAGGTCGTGTGAGTGCGACGCGCCGCAAGACGTCCGATATTCCTGGCGCAACACATCTTCCAGCGTCTCAAGATTGGCGGCGCGGCGGATCGCTTCCAGCGCGACAGATGCCGAGATGGGGGAGCGGCTCGCGATCAGGTTGGCCGCGTCGTTGGCCAAGCCCGCGTCGTGGCCGCGCAGTGCGGCGATGATGTCCGCAACGGTGTCGCCGGCGAAGCACTCGTCGATCCAGTGCCGCTGCGCGAGCAGATTGCTCGCAGGCGGCTCGATGGCGTGGGCGGCCAGCGCGGCGTCGACTCCGTCGTCGACGATGCTCTGACGGAAGTCGGCCAGCTTCTCGTGTGGCACATAGTGATCGGCGAATCCCAACGCGATCGCGTCAGCGCCGTCGAACGGTGCGCCCGTGAGCGCCGCATGCAGGCCAAGGTGGCCCGGCGCACGCGCCAACAGGTAGGTGCCGCCCACGTCGGGAATCAAGCCGATACCCACTTCAGGCATGGCCATTTTCGTGGTGTCGGTGACCACTCGGACGCTGCCGTGGACGCCCACCCCGACACCGCCACCCATCACGATGCCGTCCATCAGCGCGACATACGGCTTGCTGAAGCG
>JAVRPX010000675.1:0-3993 GCA_032161985.1 Mycobacterium sp. | reverse complement strand
CCGTCTCCGAGCTGCGAGACGGCATGACGATCGGCGTCGGCGGCTGGGGTTCCCGGCGCAAGCCGATGGCGTTCGTGCGGGCCATCCTGCGCACCGGCGTCAAGGATCTGACGGTTGTCAGCTACGGCGGTCCTGACGTCGGGCTGTTGTGCTCGGCAGGCAAGGTGAAGCGCGTCTACTACGGCTTCGTGTCGCTGGACTCGCCGCCGTTCTACGACCCGTGGTTCGCCAAAGCGCGTACCGGGGGTTCGATCGAGGCCCGCGAGATGGACGAGGGCATGGTGCGCTGTGGATTGCAGGCCGCTGCGCAACGGCTGCCGTTCCTGCCGATCCGCGCCGGGCTTGGGAGCGACGTACGCGCGTTCTGGGGTGACGAACTCAAGACGGTGAAGTCGCCGTATCTCACAGACAGTGGCTTCGAGGAACTCATCGCGATGCCTGCGCTAAATCTCGATGCCGCGTTCGTCCACATGAATCTCGGTGACGCGCAGGGCAATGCGGCCTACACCGGCATCGACCCCTACTTCGACGACCTGTTCCTGATGGCCGCCGAGAAGCGCTTCCTGTCGGTCGAGCGGGTGGTGCCCACCGACGAACTCGTCAAAGCCGTCCCAACGCAGGCGCTGCTGATCAACCGGATGATGGTGGACACCGTCGTCGAGGCCCCAAACGGCGCTCACTTCACCACTGCCGAACCGGACTACCGCCGCGACGAGAAGTTCCAGCGGCACTACGCCGAAGCCGCCGCGTCCGACGAGACGTGGCAGCAGTTCGTCGCTACGTATCTTTCCGGCAGTGAGGCCGACTACCAGGCCGCCGTGCGGAAGTTCGCGCAGTCGGCCGCAGAGGAGGCGTCCAAGTGATTTCCGTGACCCGTGCCGAAGTGTGCTCCGTCGCGTGCGCCGAACTGTTCCGCGACGCGGGCGAGATCATGGTCAGCCCGATGGCGACGATGGTGTCGATCGGTGCCCGGCTGGCGCGGCTGACCTTCTCACCCGACATCCTGCTGACCGACGGCGAGGCCCGGCTGCTGGCGGACACCCCCGCCATCGGGGTCGTCGGCGCGATCGAGGGCTGGATGCCGTTCGGCCGCGTATTCGAGACGCTGGCATGGGGCCGGCGCCACGTTGTCATGGGCGCCAACCAGATTGACCGCTATGGCAACCAGAACCTGTCAGCATTCGGACCCCTGCAGCACCCGACGCGACAGATGTTCGGTGTCCGTGGCGCGCCGGGTAACACCATCAACCATGCGACCAGCTACTGGGTAGGCAACCATTCCAAGCGGGTGTTCACCGATTCCGTCGATGTGGTGTCCGGCATCGGCTGGGACAAGGTGGATCCGGACAATCCGGCGTACCGCTTCGTCAACGTGTATCGCGTCGTCTCCAATCTCGGGGTCTTCGACTTCAACGGTCCTGACCACCAGATGCGTGCTGTGTCGCTGCATCCGGGTATCTCACCGGAAGAGGTTCAGGACAACACCTCGTTCGAGGTACACGACCTGGACAAGGCGGAAACGACACGGCTGCCCACCGGCGACGAGCAAAAGCTGATCCGCGAGGTGATCGACCCGAAATCGCTGCGGGACAAGGAAATAAGATGAGCAAGCTGCGCACGCCGCTGACCGAGCTGGTCGGCATCGAGCATCCGGTGGTACAGACCGGGATGGGCTGGGTGGCGGGTGCGCGGCTGGTGTCGGCAACCGCCAACGCAGGCGGCCTCGGCATCCTGGCGTCAGCGACCATGACGCTGGACGAGCTGCAGACGGCGGTCACCAAGGTCAAGGCGTCGACGGACAAGCCGTTCGGCATCAACATCCGCGCCGACGCAGGCGATGCGAACGACCGAGTCGATCTGTTGATCCGCGAGGGCGTGAAGGTCGCATCGTTCGCGCTGGCGCCGAAACCGGACCTGATCGCGAAGCTCAAAGACTCTGGTGTGGTGGTCATTCCGTCGGTGGGGGCGGCCAAGCATGCGAAGAAGGTCGCCGGTTGGGGCGCCGATGCGGTGATCGTCCAGGGTGGCGAGGGCGGCGGTCATACCGGCCCGGTGGCCACCACGCTGCTGCTGCCGTCCGTGCTCGACGCCGTCGATATTCCGGTCGTCGCGGCGGGCGGCTTCTTCGATGGCCGTGGATTGGCGGCCGCACTGTCGTATGGCGCCGCGGGCGTGGCGATGGGCACGCGCTTCCTGCTGACGTCGGATTCGACGGTGCCCGAGGCGGTCAAGCAGCGCTACCTCGAAGCGGCGCTCGACGGCACCGTGGTGTCGACCCGCGTCGATGGCATGCCGCACCGCGTGCTGCGCACCGGGCTGGTCGAAAGGCTCGAAAGTGGCTCTCCGATACGCGGATTCACTGCCGCGGTGCGCAACGCGCAGAAGTTCAAGAAGATGTCCGGCATGACCTGGCGATCGATGGTCAGCGACGGTCTCGAGATGAGGCACGGCAAGGAGCTGACCTGGTCGCAGGTCGTCATGGCGGCCAACACCCCGATGCTGTTGAAAGCCGGGCTGGTCGAGGGCAACACCGACGCAGGTGTGCTGGCGTCCGGGCAAGTCGCGGGCATCCTCGGCGATCTACCGTCCTGCGCCGAGCTGATCGAGTCGATCGTCGCGGACGCCATCAAGCAGCTGCAGTCGGCGGCGGCGCTCGTCGACTAGCGCGAGCAGACGCAAAAGCACCCCAATTGCGCCGTGTCGGGGGGCTTTTGCGTCTGCTCGGCAGGAGAACTAGAGCCGTTCGATGATCGTGACGTTGGCCGTCCCGCCGCCCTCGCACATCGTCTGCAGGCCGTAGCGGCCGCCGGTGCGCTCCAACGTGTTCAGCATCGTGGCGAAGAGCTTGGCGCCTGTCGCACCGAGCGGATGGCCCAGCGCGATCGCGCCGCCGCTGGGGTTCACCTTCGCGTGGTCGGCCTTGGTCTCCTTGAGCCATGCCATGACGACGGGCGCGAACGCCTCGTTGATCTCCACCGTGTCGATGTCCTCGATCGACAAGCCCGTCTTCTCCAACGCGTAGTGCGTCGCGGGGATCGGCCCCGTCAGCATGAACACCGGGTCGGCGCCGCGGGCGCTGATGTGGTGGATGCGGGCGCGCGGCTTGAGCCCGTGGTCCTTGACGGCCTGCTCAGACGCGAGCAGCACCGCGCTGGCCCCATCGGAGATCTGGCTGGCCATTGCGGCGGTCAACCTGCCGCCCTCGACGAGTGCCTTGAGGCCCGCCATCTTCTCCAGCGAGGTGTCGCGCGGCCCCTCGTCGGTCACGAAACCGTCGACGGGGATGATCTCGTTCTCGAAGTACCCGGACCGGATCGCTTCCTGCGCGCGCTGGTGGCTGGTCAGCGAGTATTGCTCCATCTCCTCACGCGAGATGTCCCACTTCTCGGCGATCAATTCCGAGCCACGGAACTGCGAGATCTCCTGATCGCCATAGCGATGCAGCCAACTCTTGGATTCGTTGGTTGGCGAGGTGAACCCGAATTGCTCGCCGACGATCATCGCCGAGGAGATCGGGATCTGGCTCATGTTCTGCATGCCGCCTGCCACGATCAGATCGGCGGTGCCGGACATGATCGCCTGTGCACCAAAGGAAATAGCCTGCTGACTCGAACCGCATTGCCGGTCCACGGTGACACCCGGAACCTCTTCCGGATATCCGGCGGCCAGCCACGACAATCTCGCGATGTTGCCTGCCTGAGGACCGATGGCGTCGACGCAGCCTGCGATCACGTCGTCGGCAGCGCCGGGGTCGACATCGACACGATCGAACAGCCCGCGCCACGCCGCGGCTCCCAGATCGACGGGATGCACGCCGGCGAGCGAACCGTTTCGCTTTCCGACGGCGGTTCGCACAGCGTCGATGACGTATGCCTGCGAATATCCAGCCATGTCAGTCCTTCTCCCTTGTGATGCCGCCGAGAACGATGGTCAAGTACTGCCTGCCGACCTGTTCGGCCGTCAGGGGGCCGCCGGGTTGATACCAGCGGACCG
>JAVRPX010000674.1:0-2750 GCA_032161985.1 Mycobacterium sp. | reverse complement strand
CCCGACCTGGTGATCCGCACATCGGGGGAGCAGCGGCTGTCCGGGTTCCTGCTGTGGCAGAGCGCCTACTCGGAGATGTGGTTCACGGAGGCCTACTGGCCGGAGTTCCGGCGGGTCGACTTCCTGCGCGCGCTGCGCGATTACACCGCAAGGCATCGCCGCTACGGCGTCTGAGCGGCTCAGCCGCTGTGGGCCCTAGGGGCGTGCCACACTTGAGTCATGGCTGCGCTGTCAGCGGTGGTCTTCACGCTCAGCTGGTGGTTGGGCCTCTACCTGCTGGCCCGTGATCCACGCAAACCCGTCTTGGTACTGGCCGCGATCGGGCTGACCAGCTTCGCGTCGGTGGTGGCGCTGGACGCGGTACGGATAGAGAGCGCCGCCAGTGGTTCCAGTCTGTCTCTGGCTCTCAGCAGCGTCGAGGTCTACCTGGTGACCGTGCCGGGCATCGCCTGGTTCGCGGTGCTGCTCGAGATGTCCCGACCGAGCGAGACCTGGCGTGGCCGCGCCGGCGAAATTGCGTTGGTCGCCGGTGTCGCCGCGGTGGCGCTCTTCGGCGCGGCGATGGCGGGCAACGTCGACGGGCCGCTGCGGATGGGCCACTGGGTGATGTTCGCGGCGATCTCGCTGTCCTCGCTGGGCGCGATGGTCAAGGCCGTGCTGCGTCGTGCGCAGCCGGGACGGGTCGCGGGCTTCTTGGTCCTCGGCACACTGTTCTTCGCGCTTGCCAACGCGATTCTGATCATCCCGCTGGGCTTGGTGCCCAGCTGGCTCGCGTTGGCGTCCACCGGATTCGACGTCGCGCTGCTGGGCGTCGCGGTCGCAATGTGGGATGCGTTCGACGAGGGCCAGGCGCTGCGGGCCGACATGCTGCGGTCGTTCGCGGCGACGGCCGTGGTGGCGCTGCTGTTCGGCGGCCAGCTGCTGATCGGCCTTGCCGTAGCGGGTCAGGAGACCGCGCTGACGGTGCTGCTGTTCACCAGCCTTGCCATCGCGATCGCTATCAACGTGCTCGCCGACCCGCTGGCCGGGCTCCTAGACCGACTGGCGTTCTCCCGCTCGCCGGACCTGCGGGCCGACCGCGCCGCATTGCGTAGCACCGAGGCGGCGCTGCCGCTGCGGTCGGCCAACCCGCTCGACGGGGTCGACGACGACACCTTCGCCCGGCTCACCCGCCGCGCGCTTGGCCACTACGGCGACCTGTCCAAGCTCGTCGCCAGCCCGCTGACCGCGCTGCCGATCATCGACGAGCGCCTCGCCGTCCGTGGCGCTCCCGACCAGCCGCTGGAACGGGCCAACGAACTCAAGGCCCTACTGGCCGACCGGATCTCCCGGCTCAAGCCGCGCGACGGCGGCGACTTCGGCACCACCGAGCAGTGGCGTCACTACAACTCGCTGTACTTCCCCTACGTCGTCGGGGTGCGCGCCTACGCGCAGAACGCCACCGCCACCGGACTGGACCCAGTCGCCCGGCAGGCCTGGCAGTGGTTCGTCACCGAGGTGCCGCAACGCTCGCTGCACAACTGGCAGAACGCGGCGGCCCGGCTGATCGCCGCCGATCTACGGGGAAATCTCGTCGGCGCACAAGACTGATATCAGCCCCTGACCTGTGCCTGGCAGTACCTGGCAGCGTCTGGTGTCGATCTGGCAGTGGCATCTGAGCAACCTCAATGTCATGACCGCAATCAACACCCGCCCGGTCCGGGAAAGTACCGACTCACTACTGCGCTTCGCCCTTCGCGCCGACGCCACCCTGTGCGCCGGCGTCGGGCTGTTCGTCGCGATGGCAGCCGACCCGCTGTCGCGGCTCTCCGGTCTGTCGTCTACCTCCGAGTGGATCGCCGGCGCCGCCTTGGTGATCTACGGCCTCGCGCTGTACATGGCTGCCGGCCTGTCTGACGTTCGCCGCGTCGGCATGGGTGTGCTCGCCGGAAACGTCGCCTTCGCGATCCTCGTGACCGTCGTGCTGGTGGCCGGCTGGCTGCCGCTGACCGAACTCGGTGTGGTCACGACGATCGCGTTCACCGCCGCCACGGTGGGCTTCGCCTACGCCCAGTACCTCGGAGTGCGCCGTCTGGCGTGACTCCCTCATGGCTGGTCCGGAGTCGCCGTCGTTAGAGGTTGCGGCGTCGACTCCGGCACCGGTCCCGGAAGTAACCCATCGAAAGGAAATGCCATGACCGCCATCTCGACCCGACTGAACGAGTCGACCGATTCGCTATTGCGCTTCGCCATGCGCGCCGACGCCATCATCTCCGGGCTCGCCGGTATCGCCGCCATTCCGCTCGCAGGCTGGCTGGCCGAAACGTCCGGCACCACCAAGGCGTTCGAGTACTCGATGAGCGCGTTCTTCGTAGTCTTTGGGGTGGCAGTCTTTTGGCTCGCCGCTCAGCCGTCCGTGCGCCGCGCAGGCATGTGGGTGGCCATCGGCAACCTACTGTTCACTGTCGCGAGCGTGGTACTCGTGCTCACGGACGTCTTCCCGCTGACCACGACCGGAGTGGTGCTGACGCTGGGCACCGGTGTCTACACCGCGGTGATCGGCGAACTGCAATACCAGGGCTGGCGCCGCGCCAAGGCGTAGGTCGTTTCTGCCGAGCAGACGCAAAAGGCCCTGACACGCCGCGTGTTTGGGGCCTTTTGCGTCTGATCGCGCTTATAGCTTGCGCAGCCGCAACCGGTTGATGGAGTGGTCGGCGTCCTTGCGCAACACCAGCGTTGCGCGCGGCCGCGTCGGCAGGATGTTCTCAATC